>NZ_DGMV01000072.1:13743-13932 GCF_002388575.1 Marinimicrobium sp. UBA4509 | reverse complement strand
TTTAAGCACAAGCACGCTTTCAAAAGCCACATCCTCACCAAAATGACCACCAAGCGCAAGCGTCAGCTGCGTGGCACCAGCATGCTGAATGCAGCTGATGTCCCGGCCGTCAAGCGCATGTTGCGTTCCAACTGATCGGTTGCAACCGGAAATTTTTTGAGGAGTAAATAATGGCTCGAGTAAAACGTG
>NZ_DGMV01000072.1:2555-13627 GCF_002388575.1 Marinimicrobium sp. UBA4509 | reverse complement strand
GCGTGGTGTGGAAGCACGCCGTCGTCACAAGAAAGTTCTTAAGGCTGCAAAAGGTTATTATGGAGCCCGTTCACGGGTATTCCGCGTAGCCAAACAAGCGGTTATCAAGGCCGGTCAGTACGCTTATCGCGACCGTCGCAACAAGAAGCGTAACTTCCGTCAGCTGTGGATCGCGCGTATCAACGCCCAGTCCCGCGCTGAAGGTCTGACTTACAGCAAATTGATCGCCGGCTTGAAGAAAGCCAACATCGTTCTCGACCGTCGCGTACTGGCCGATCTGGCCGTTCACGACAAAGCGGCGTTTGCCGTCGTTGTTGCACAGGCTAAATCAGCTCTGGCTGCTTAATCGTCAACAACGTCTGACACGGTAACGTGTCTGAATGAGCGCGATAAGAGGGGGGACTGGTTTCAGTTCCCCTTTTTTATTGAATAAACCAAAGAATTTGGGTTTTGACTGATGGAAAATCTCAATGCGCTGACCGAAGCGGCGCTCAAGCAGGTACAAGACGCCGATGACCTGGCCAGCCTGGACAAGGTCCGGGTCGAGTATCTGGGCAAGAAAGGCAGTATCAGTGCCCAGATGAAAAGCCTGGGTAAGCTGTCCGCTGAAGAGCGGCCTGCGGCCGGGGCGAAAATCAACGAAGCCAAGAATCAGGTTCAGGACGCGCTGAACGAGCGCAAGGCGGCGTTGGAAAAAGCGGCCATCGATGCTCAGCTCGCCGCCGAGACCCTGGATGTGACCCTGCCGGGCCGCGCCAACCAGACCGGTGGCCTGCACCCGGTCACTCGCACGCTTGAGCGCATCGAAGCCATTTTTGCCGCGGTGGGTTACACCGTGGAAGAGGGCCCGGAAATCGAAGATGACTATCACAACTTCGAAGCCCTGAATATTCCGTCCCATCACCCCGCGCGGGCGATGCACGACACCTTTTACGTGGACGATACCCACGTGCTGCGCACCCATACTTCACCCGTGCAGGTGCGCACCATGGAAAACCAGAAGCCGCCCATTCGCATCATCTGCCCGGGACGGGTATACCGCTGTGACTCGGATCTGACCCATACCCCCATGTTCCATCAGATTGAAGGCCTGGTGGTGGACAAGGGCATCAGCTTTGCCGACCTGAAAGGCACAGTGGACGAATTCCTGAAGTCGTTTTTCGAGGCCGATGTGCCCGTGCGCTTTCGTCCGTCTTATTTCCCGTTTACCGAGCCCTCGGCAGAAGTGGACATCGGTTGTACCCATTGCGGCGGCAAGGGGTGTCGGGTGTGCAAGCAGTCCGGCTGGATTGAAATCATGGGCTGCGGCATGGTGCACCCCAACGTTCTCAGCGCCTCTGGCGTCGATCCCGAAGTCTACAGTGGCTTCGCCTTTGGGCTCGGGGTGGAGCGCATGGCGATGCTCCGCTACGGCGTGAACGATCTGCGCCTGTTCTTCGAAAACGACCTGCGTTTCCTGAAACAGTTTTAAGAGTCCGATTATGAAAGTAAGTGAATCCTGGTTGCGGGAGTGGGTAAACCCGGCCATCACCACCGATGAACTGGCCGCTCAGATCACCATGGCGGGCCTGGAAGTGGATGCTGTTGACCCGGTTGCGGGCGAATTCACCGGCGTGGTGGTTGGCGAAATCGTCTCGGTCGAACAGCACCCGGACGCGGACAAGTTGCGCGTGTGTAAAGTGGCGGGCGAGGGCGATGAACTCCGGCAGGTGGTGTGCGGTGCGCCCAACGCCCGTGAAGGCATCAAGGTGCCGTTCGCGACCGTCGGCGCCAAGCTCCCCGGCGACTTCAAAATCAAGAAAGCCAAGCTGCGCGGTGTAGAGTCCTTTGGCATGCTCTGCGCCCAGACCGAGCTGGAAGCCGGCGATGATGACGACGGCCTGTGGGAGCTGCCCGTCGATGCGCCCACCGGCACCGACCTGCGCGAGTATCTGGGCCTGAACGACCAGATCATCGAAGTCGATCTGACTCCGAACCGCAGCGACTGCCTGAGCATCAAGGGCATTGCCCGGGAAGTGGGCGTTCTCAATCGCCTGTCGGTCAATGAGCCCGAGATCGTTCCGGTCAAACCGGTCAACGACGAGACCCGGCCGGTGACCCTCAGCGCGCCGGAAGGCTGCAGCCGCTATGTCGGTCGCGTGGTCCGGAACATTGATATCAGTCGCCCCAGCCCCCTGTGGCTGCAGGAGAAGCTGCGCCGCGCCGGTCTGCGCAGCGTCGATGCGGTGGTGGATGTCACCAACTACGTGCTGCTGGAGCTGGGCCAGCCCATGCATGCGTTCGACCTCGCCAAGCTCAGCGGCGGTATCGACGTACGCCTGGCCGAGGCGGGTGAAAAACTTGTCCTGCTGGACGATCAGGAAGTGACCCTGACCGAGGGCACTCTGGTGATCGCCGACCAGGACAAACCCCTGGCCATGGCGGGCATCATGGGCGGTCGCGATAGCGCGGTCGGCCCCGAAACCCGGGACATTTTCCTGGAAAGCGCCTTTTTCAATCCTGTCGCCATCGCCGGTAAAGCCCGCAGCTATGGTCTGCATACCGATTCTTCCCACCGCTTTGAGCGCGGTGTGGACTACCAGCTGCAAGAACAGGCCATGGAACGTGCCACCGAGCTGCTGCTGAGTGTGGTGGGTGGTGAGCCCGGCCCGCTGGTCAAGGCCTGGGATGAGTACCACCTGCCGGGCGATCGCACCGTCAGTCTGCGTCGCGAGCGCGTGACCAGTGGTCTGGGTTTGGAATTGCCGGATGAAGACGTGGAAGCTATCCTGACCGGTCTGGGGCTGACCCTGACCGAACAGACCGATGCCGGCTGGACCTTTGCGGTGCCCAGCTACCGATTCGATCTGGCCATCGAGGCGGACTTGCTCGAAGAGCTGGCCCGAATTTACGGCTACAACCGCCTGCCGACCCGCAGTCTGGCCGCGGCCATGAGCGTTCCGGCCCGTCCGGAAGGGCGCCTGTCCCTGGAGCGTATTCGCCGGGAACTGGTGGCGCGGGATTATCAGGAGACGATCACCTACAGCTTCATTGAGCCCAAACTGTCCCGGCAGTTTGCGCCGGATATCGAGCCCGTCGCCCTACGCAATCCCATCAGCGCTGATATGGCGGTCATGCGCCCGACCCTGTTGCCCGGGTTGGTGTCCACTCTTCAGCACAACCTGAACCGCCAGCAGGAGCGTGTGCGACTGTTTGAGAGCGGGCAGCGGTTTGTCCCCGGTGCAGACGGTAAGCTGCGTCAGGAGCCCATGCTGGCCGGCCTGATCTATGGCAGTCGTCAGCCCGAGGGCTGGGCCAACGCCAAAGAGCCCGTGGACTTCTACGACCTCAAAGGTGACCTGGAAGCAGTGCTGGCACTCACTGGTGCCGGTGACGAGTTCCGCATGGCGCCCGGTGCCCACCCGGCCCTGCACCCGGGCCAGTCCGCCGCCATTTACCGGGGCGAGACCCAGGTGGGCGTGATCGGTACCCTGCATCCGCAGCTCCAGCGTGGTCTGGACATCCCTGGAGCGGTATTTGTGTTCGAGCTGGCCCTGTCGGCGCTCAAGTCCGCCCGCAAGCCGGCCTTTGAGCCGCTGTCCCGCTTCCCCAGTGTCCGTCGGGACCTGGCGCTGCTGGTCGACCGGGGCGTGGCGGCCCAAAGCCTGTTCGATTGCGTCAAAAGCCACGCCGGTGAGCAACTGCGAGACTTAAAGGTCTTTGACGTGTATGTGGGCAAAGGTATTGATCCGCATAGAAAAAGTGTCGCTCTGGGCTTGACCTTTCAGGACGCTTCGCGCACTCTTAACGAGGAAGAGATCAACGCCTCGGTCGAGCGGGTAGTGGAACGCTTGAAAGAGGAGTTTGGTGCCACCCTCAGATAGGGATAAGAACTATGTCGGGCGGGGCTCTCACAAAAGCCGATCTAGCCGAAAAACTCTACGACGAGCTTGGCCTCAACAAGCGTGAGGCCAAAGAGCTCGTGGAGCTGTTTTTTGAGGAAATCCGGCGGTCACTGGAAAGCAACGAACAGGTAAAACTGTCCGGATTTGGTAACTTTGACCTGCGAGATAAAAGCCAGCGCCCGGGGCGCAACCCGAAAACCGGGGAAGAAATCCCCATCAGCGCCCGCCGGGTGGTCACCTTCAGACCAGGACAAAAACTCAAGGCCAAAGTAGAAGCCTATGCTGGAACCAAGCCATAACGACGAATTGCCGGTCATTCCGGGCAAGCGCTACTTCACCATTGGTGAGGTCAGCGAGCTTTGCGCCGTGAAACCCCATGTACTGCGCTACTGGGAGCAGGAATTCCCCCAGCTCAAGCCGGTCAAGCGTCGGGGTAACCGCCGGTACTATCAGCGCCAGGATGTGCTCACCATCCGCCAGATTCGGGCCCTGCTGTACGATCAGGGCTTCACCATCGGCGGCGCCCGCCAGCAGATGGAAGGGGAGACGGCCCAGCAGGACGCCAGCCAGTTCAGCCAACTCGTCGGCCAGATGATCGCCGAGCTGGAAGAAGTCCTGGAAGTGCTGAAAACCCGCTAAATCAGGCACTTGCAAAATCACGATTTTGCGGTATCATGCCCATCCCTGTGACGGACAGCCCCAACGGCACCGCTCACAGCCAGCCAAAATCGGAGCGTAGCGCAGTTTGGTAGCGCACCACACTGGGGGTGTGGGGGTCGCAGGTTCAAATCCTGCCGTTCCGACCAAATACCATCGTTTAAGCCCTTGATTCCCAAAAGGAATCAGGGGCTTTTTCGTTTCTGGTCTTCTTTGTGCTGTCGCGCTTTTCCCGTAGGGCGGATAAGCGCACAGCGCGCATCCGCCGCAACCAATCGATGTTCCTAAACAGCACTATCTGATTTTGTGACAAAAGTCCGGCTACTCGGCTAAAAACCGGTATTAAACTCGTTATAATTGCGTGACGAGGAAACCGATTATGGGATGATCTGGTTTTCTGTAGTGAATTTTAAGAGACCACGGAAACAGGAGGTGTAAGGTGTCTTACGCGAGTCAGTTTAACAGGGTAAATCTCTCCTCTTTACAGCGTAGCGTCGGAAATGGCGGCGCTAACCTTCCTCTTGATGTGCTTCTTATCCAGCGTTTGCTGAATGGCACAAAGCACTTGTATCAGGGTAAAGAACCATTGCTGCCGGATGGGATCTATGGTCCCGCCACAGGGCGTCAAATATCCCTTTATCAAAAATCTGTGGTGGGTATGGTAAATCCCGATACGCTCATAAATATCAATCGAGCTACCCATCGAAGCCTGGGACGTCGTTGAAATCGGACTACTTACTCAATCAACTGATTCATTCGCAGTTGAATCATCAATGGCAATGATCATGCTGAAGAAATCGCGCGGGATGCCAGGGATTTTGAGGACCTGCTCTTTGCTTCCTCTGCACAGAAACTGTTCCGATTGATGCCCAACAACAGGTTTGCACACTATGCGTAGTCTTGGACTCCTCGGTCTTTTTTGGTTGGCTCTGTCTGTTCCGGCTTGCGCCGACACCAGCGAGGCTTCGGCCGAAGCCGAAAGTGATCCCGATACTGTCGATGCGAAGAAACAGCAGGAGGGTAACAGGAAGGACCTCGTGCAGCCGCTGCCAGAGGGGTGGGAATCTTACACCCATAGCGATTGGCTGAAATCTTTAGACATTACCGATTGCAAGACCGAGAATCAGGGCAGTGAGCCCCGTCGAAAGCATTGGATTACTCTTGAGGAGCGCTTGAGGTTACTAAGCCTGACCTGTGAGTTCGGCGCCTATCAGGATGCGTTTCACCTGTTCGTCGTTGATGTTCAAGCCGCAACGTTTAAGAAACTGATCCTGCAGCCACCTGAAGGTTCGGAGGCCACAGAATCCGGCGATCTTGCCAGAGGCGTCGTGTATATGAGTGAGCAAGGTGACAAAGTCGAGTTTGTCCATTTGTCCGCCGCCACAGGTGCTTGTGGATGGCGAGCCATTTATTCAATAAAGAACATAAAGCGGGGTGGCTTGGTCACTCCCGATACTGCGTTTGGTGACGACGATTGCTACAACGGTGTAACCGTTGAAGGTTGGTCGGAAATTCACTGATAACAAGGGTCGAGGTTGGTCGGTGAGAAATGGGTTGCTTCCAACCGCAAGCTAGCCTCGACCACTTTTCCTCAAGCGACGGTCCACCCAGGCGTGATAGCTGCGGGATAATAACCCGCGAATGCCGGGAAGGCCGATCAGCCACGCTACGGGTCGCAACAGACGGGTTTTTCGCATCAGCAGGATGTAGGCATCCAGCTCCCGGTGTATCTGCCCCTCGCCATCTTGCACATGCAGTTCGCGCAGGGCCCTGTCGGGGTCTATTCCACGCTGTTTCAGTTCGTCATCGCGGCCGGTTATATCGACCCATTGGACGGCTTCGCCGGCGCTACCCGCCAGGCGCTCATAGCGCTGGCGGTCGGCCACGCAGCGGGGGCAGGCGCCGTCGTAGTAAACAATAAGGTGGTCGTCGTGGTTGCTCATGGTAAGAACCTGTCTGTGGCTGAGCGTGGGTGACGATTTGTATGATGTATACCGTATAATGACGGTACCATAAACGACCTATGTCTAACACAGAGAGTGGAGCGACGGATGAAAAAAATAATGACGATTGGATGGGCGATGCTGGTTCCGGTGTTGCTGGCGGCAGGCTGTACCACCACGGAGACCTCAAAGGGCTTCGAGTACCCTTCGGACATTGCTCGGGTGGGCGCTGATCCGGCCAAGGCGGCAGAGATTGATGCGCTGCTGAAATCCTTTGTGGAGGAGAAGAAAACCAACAGTGTGGCGGCGTTCGTCGCCCGGGACGGGAAGGTACTGTATTCCGAGGCCTTTGGCTGGAGGGACATGGAGGCGGGCGTGCCGGCCAGTGTGGATGACTACTACGCGCTTTTCTCCCAGACCAAGGCGGTGACGACCGTCGCGTTTATGACGCTGGTGGAGAAGGGACTGGTGGATATCCATGATCCTGTCTCTAAGTATTTTCCGGGTATTCCGGATCAGGTCATTACCGAGCTTCACGACGACGGTCGCTATGAGACACGCCCGGTTGAGACGCCGATGACTTTTGTGCATCTGATGGCGCATACGGCGGGTTTCGATGCCCATCTGGCGGGGGAGCTCCGTAAGCAGCACAGTGGGGAGCCCATGGGGTTTCTCGGTTTTGGCGGAAAGGAGCCTGATTTCGTACCCATCGGTCAGCATACCTCCGGTGGGGATTTCAGCGCAGAGTATCTGGAAGAGGAAATGCTCGCATTGGCGGAGTACCCGTTGGGCTTTGATCCCGGCGCGGAGTGGCACTATCACCTGAGCACCAACATGCTGGGTTACCTGATTGAGCGGATTTCCGGGCAGCCGCTGCGTGACTACGTGAAGGAAAACGTGCTGGACCC
The DNA here is from genome assembly GCF_002388575.1 of Marinimicrobium sp. UBA4509. Taxonomy (NCBI): domain Bacteria; kingdom Pseudomonadati; phylum Pseudomonadota; class Gammaproteobacteria; order Cellvibrionales; family Cellvibrionaceae; genus Marinimicrobium; species Marinimicrobium sp. UBA4509. Next base: position 6,235 of record NZ_DGMV01000072.1, on the reverse strand, counting down.
ATTGGGTATGGACGATACCGACTGGTTTCATGCACCGGAAGATTTTGATCGCTTCGTCAAACCTTACCGTGCAATCGACGGTGAGTTGGTGCCGGGTACGGAGTTGTATATCAAGGGTGCTGTCACCGAACAGCAGACCTATGCGGAGGGCGCCATTGGCCTGAATGGCCCGATCGAGGATTACGCCAAGTTCTGCCAGATGCTGTTGAACAAGGGCGAGTTTAACGGCCAGCGGATTCTTGAGCCGGAAACCGTGGAGCTGATGACCACGGTAAATCGCCTGCCGCTGGCGAGCCGACCGTTTGAGTTTGGCTTGGGTTTTGAGCTGTATAACGATGAAAAGGAGCCGGTACCGGCGGTATCCGACTCCGCTTACGCCTGGGGCGGACTTTTGGGTACGGCCTATATTATCGACCCGGAAAAGAACATGATCGCGCTCTTTTACCGAAATATGTATGAGCGCGAGGAGCTGTACCCGCAGTTCCTGGAAAAGGCCTATGAGCTAATCGAGTAGGTCGGATTAGCGAAGCGTAATCCGACATCCCGGTAGAACAGGTTCCGTGTGTGTCGGAGGCGGGGCAGCGATTGTCGGATTACGCGCTGGGCGCTAATCCGACCTACGGGCTCTGCGGGCCATCATGGTGTTTCGACCACCCGGACGGTTTCTGTGGCCGAGCGGCCGAAAGTTTCCGGTTGGTACATCTCTTCGGCTTTGGCCGGTGGTACCACGAACTCACCGGGCGTGGTGGCCAGCGCGGTGTATTCGTAGTGATACACGCCGGGTTCCAGTTGGGTGCTGAAGGCTTCGGCGCGGTCGTCGCGCAGTTGCTGGTGGTTGTACCAGTGCCCGGGTCGGATTCGGCTGCCCATGATTCCTCGTTCGTTCTCCCGGATCGGCGCACTGGTTTCCAGGGCGGGATTGAGTGCTTCGAAGCCCGCCGGCAGGCGGTCGGTAAGGGCGACGTGGTGGCGCCGGGCGGGAACTGTGAGGGTGAGCGTCACACGCACGGCGGCGCCGGCTTTGATGTGCCAGGTGCCGTCGTCGGCCTGTGTGACATCGTCAGGATCATTGACGGCTTCATAATGGCGCGCCACCTGAAACCCGTGTCGGGCGGCATCCAGTTGTAAATCCGCCGGGGTGTATTCCATTCCGATTCGGTAGTAGAGACGACCTTGTCCCTCGTGTTGTAGTGCCAGAGTGGTTGTGGGTTCGCCGCTTTGCAGTTCACTCATTGAAACCCCGGTGCGGGTGGGCTTGCCGCCCCGGCCCTGAAAGGATTGCTCACCGAGGTAGCGGTCACCCAGCCAGGCCCGAGCGGTCAGGTCGGGCACTTCGGCTTCCCGGGCCTGGAAGTAGTGTTTCAGGGCGAGCAGGACGAAGACGTTTTCCTGAGTGTTGCCCCAGTGGCCATTGCGGCGGTGGTTGACCAACCCGCGCGCGAGTTTTTCGATCAGGTCACTGTCCGGGCGGGCGCTTAGCAGTGCGTCCAGAACCACCGCGTCGGTGCGTCGACTGCCGTGCAGCACCCAGTGCCCGCCACCGGCATAGTCTTCCACAAAAGAGGCGGTGGCCGCAGTTTCTCGCAATTGATTGGTCAGGCGGCGCAGGATGTTTTCGTGCAGCGGCTCCGCACTCGGCTCGTTGGCCGTGGCGCTCAATAACCAGCCCATGGCTTCAAGGCTCAGCTCGCTCTCCGTCTGCCGGAAATGATCGATGGCAGCGGAGGCAACTGAGTCACCCGCCAGGGCCTGCACATAGATGCTGTAGGCAAGCACGCTATTGCCGGGTTTTTCCGCCATGGATTTGGGGAGTTGCTGGGCGACGGAGCGGGTATAGCTCAGCGCCGACTCCAGAACCCTGGCCGGAACCTCGTAGCCCGCCTCACGGGCTCGCAACAGGGCGTGTGTGACGTGGACTGAGAGATACGCCTGAGACGTCTCATTGCGCATCCAGAAGCCCCAGCCGCCATCGCGATTCTGCAGCTCTTCCAATCGGCCCAGAAGGTCGCCAACACTTTGTTGTATGGCCGCCTCATCCGGTAAGCCTTCCGCATTGAATGTGCCCAGTAATTCATTCAGGCTGGCAATGGCCATCAGGCGTGAGGCCAGTTGTTCGGCACAGCCGTAGGGGTAGTCGTACAGGTACAGGAAGGCGTCCTGCAGGGATTGGAACTGGGTGCTGCTGGTAGTCAGGCTCAGGCCGCCAAAATCCGGATAGACGTTATCGGGGACGTCGATCTGTAGAAATTTATTGCCCTCGGTCAGGCTGCCGTATTGTGCAAAGGCTTCGTCGGTGGCGGGGCGTTGAACGGGAACGGCGACTTCGGCCGCATCCAGTCGCTCGCCGGAGCGGACGATCACCTGCACGCGGGCTTCACCCACCTGAATCGGTTCAGCACTGAAGCGGACCTCGCGCCGGTCGTTGGCGGGAATGGTCAGCCGTCGTCCGGGGGCGCCGCTCAGTGTCAGGTTGCTGGCCCGCAGCGCGAGCTCAACGGTCATGGCCTGGTCGGTGGTGTTCTGTACCACGACGGGCAATTCGGCCCGGTCGCCCAGGTTCAGAAAGCGCGGCAGGGAAGGGCGGACCATCAGGGGCAAGCCAACGTCTATCTGGGCACCCCCTGCACCGAACTGCTGCTCGGTGTGGGCCACCGCCATTATGCGATAGCGGGTGAGGTTGTCCGGTAGCGTGAAGGAGACATTTGCCTCGCCTTTTGAATCCAGGGTAACCGTGGATTCAAAGGTGGCCAGGGCACTGAAGTTCTGGCGCAGTGTGACGGTCGGGTTTGCGCTTTCGCCGGGGCCGCGATCTACGGCCATCGACATTTCTATGGCGCGTACTCCCGAAACCATGACTTCTTCGACTAGACCGTCGTTCGCGTCTTTTGGGACTAGCGGTATCTCCGCTCGCGACCGGTATTCAAAAACACCGTTAATGGCTGCGCTATACATTTCAGTTAGTGGGTCGGGCAGGGTGTAGCCCGCCATATCCAATACCGCCTGATCAACCGCATAGAATGTCACTTCTGCGTCCGCCGCGGGCGCGCCCTGCGGGCCGGTTACCCGGGTGGACACCTCAATCGGGTCGCCGGGTTTAAAGGCTTCCGCACTCGGGGTGACCTCGACGCTCAGTTGACGGTGAGTGTTTCTGACCGGCAGTGTCAATTCTCCGACCGCTATCTGGGGCAATGATTGGCCCTCGGCAGGTGTTCCGCCAATCGCTTCGGCGGTGACCACCAACTGGGGCAGGTAGTTGTCTTTGATGGGTACTTCCAGCGTATGGGTACCGTCCTCCAGGTAGTGATAGTCCACCTCGACCAGCCCCTGGCGCTGCACGGTCACCAGTGTGTGCGCCTCGGTGAAGGGTGTCTGTATTTGAACGTTGGCGGTATCACCCGGGGCGTATTCATCCTGATCGGGGATCAGTTGGACGCGCGGTTGCTCCTCATAGGTGGGCCCGATGTCGTTTATGGGGCCGGCGACCCAAAGGTGAATCTGTGAGCGGCTTTGACGGCCTTCGGTGTCCGTCACCGTGGCGGAAATCCGATACTGCCCGCTGTCGGCGGGGCTGAATTCACAGGTCTGTTTTTTATCTGACGGCGTGCAGTTGACGGTGTCCTGTGTCTGCCAGTTGCCGTCTTCCCAGGCCAGGCGTTCCACCTCGATGTCGGGCGCATCCG
>NZ_DGMV01000072.1:0-2434 GCF_002388575.1 Marinimicrobium sp. UBA4509 | reverse complement strand
CGATGTCGGGCGCATCCGTGGTCACGGCGTTGCCGTCGATATCGACCGTCACCCACTGAACGATGATGGTGTCTTCGGTATGCGCGAAGCGCTTTTCGGTACGCAGCCCAACGTAGAGATTGCCCGGGTGCAAAACTAAAGTGTCGTTGGTGCTCCACTGTTGCCGATTGACGTCGGTAACGGTCGTGGTCACATCCAGTGTATGGGGAAACAACAGATCGGAAAAATCCAATGCCTTGTTGGGGGCAATGCTCAACCGGTGTTCGCCTTTGGTATTGGTTTGCCCCGACGCCTGATGCTGCCAACGGGCTTCCTCGGGTTGGGGCCAAAAGCCGTGCCCCCACATTGGGGGGACGCGACCAAAATGGTAATCGGACCAACCCGGCGGCGCATAGCGAGCCGTATTCAGGGTCAGTTGCCACTCCACCGGAGCGTTGGGCAGTGGGCCACCGGCATAGTAGCTCGCCCGGGCCGTGGCCTGTAAGGGCGCTTGTGCGATAGGGCGTTCGGCGCTGAAATTCAGGTCGACCTTGTATTCGGGGCGGCGGAAGGTCTCGATGCGGAAGCTGTGGCCACCGAAATATTCATTTATTTCATTCTTACCGCGGAACAGGCGCAGTTCAATTGCGGCCGAACCGGACGCGGCGCTGCTGGGCAGCGGTAGAGAGAGGTCAAAAGCGCCGGACTCGTTCAAGGATAGCCGCCCCTGGTCGAGTTCATTGCGTTGACCATCGTAGGCCGTCCACTCCAGGTGGGTCAGATCCTTGGGGTAGTGCAGGTCGCCCTCGACGCCGAAACCGCGCTCGCGGATAAGGCCTTTCAGGTGGACGGTTTCGCCGGGTTGATAGAGTTGGCGGTCGGTGAAGGTGAATGTCGGGTAGCGATAATAGTTGTATTCGTCCCGGTAAAGCGGCGACAGGCTGTGTGCTTGAAACAGAGCCTGATCGGACTGGCTCTCAACCATCAACGACGAATGTTCTTCTCTGTCCGATAACGGCAACGAAGCCAGTCCATTGTCATCGGTTGATGCGCTGATCGCTCCGACGTGTACCCGCGCATCCGCAGTGGGCGTGCCCGTGGTCAGGTCGGTGACCCAAGCGGTGACCCGATCGCGTTCCGCGTAGGTGCTTACTGCAAGATTGGTGACTTGCAGCCATTGGCCAAATTGGGCCTGGTTATAGCGGTATCGGCTATTGTCTTTGTTGTCCATTTCAGGTGACGACGCAAAAACCAACAGGTGGCCAAAGCCCTCCTCGTTCAACCACGGATCCAGCGAAAGGCGTGTGACCGTCATTGTGTTCGCTTCGGCATTTAACGTCAGGGTGTGGTTTTCCAGTAACGTGCCGGGCTTCTCCGGCTTTTCCTTATCAACTGCTCGACGGTAGTTCAGGCGGTAGCGCTGGAAGTCGGACCAGTCGTCTGGTGTGACCTGGCGGACTTCAATGTCCAGTGTCTGGATATTCCGGCTGACGATGGGCAGCGTGGCAAAGGCCCCGGGCAGGGTAATCAAATCTTGACCGGGCAGGGTGAACATCGGAGGGTAGGAGGCGATAGTGACCTTCGTGACCAGGTCTTCTTCCAGCGCCCGACCAAACTCGTCTGTCGTGCCAGTGGGTAGTGTCAGTGTGTACTCGGTCTCCGGCTGAAAAGAGCCGCGCAATTGGATATAAGTGCCGTAGTGAGAAATCTCCAGCCCGTCCACGTCGGGGGATACCTCAAGCCGGGATTTGTCCCAGTCATCGGAAAGACGATGGCTGAATTGTAACGAAACCCCTTCATCGGGTGTGCACTCGCGCTCGGCACAGTCATTACGCTCGATCCGCAATGGGCCGGCGGTGCGAAAGGAAAAGGCTTGGTCGGCTTTGGTCAGCCGGTTGCCGGCCTTGGCCGGAGTGCCTTGCGCCAAGGTCAGTGAAAACGTCTGATTCCAGGGGAGTGGTTCGGAGGGTGTCAGGGCCAGCCACTGTTCGGCCGGCAGGTCGTCAATCAATGCCTTGTATTCGTCCTGCGCCAGGGTATCCGGGTCGACCCGTTTCAGTGCGTGAGTGTGTTGCTTATCTTTCAGGCTCACATGCTCAAGCAATTGGTTTTTGTCGATGGCCTGGTTGAAGATCAGGACCAGAACGGGTTGCTTGCCAGTGACGGCGTTGTCGCCGGGGTAAAAGTTGGTGACCGCCAGCGGCGCAGTGGCAAATTGCCACTGCGCGGTGGTGGCCAGGGGGACACCAGCGGCAGAGGTAAAACCCTCCTCAAGGGTCACGGTGTAGTCCGTGGCCATGGGCAAGGCATCACCGGTGGGCTCGAAGACCAGGCTTTGGGTATCCAGCCAGCGCCACTGCCCCTCAACCTCGGGGGTCAGGGTAAGGGGAATGCCTTTTTCCAGCGTCTGCTCCAGGCGGGTGAGCGGCACCATGGGTTCGGAAAACGTGAGGCT
>NZ_DGMV01000061.1:13265-14349 GCF_002388575.1 Marinimicrobium sp. UBA4509 | reverse complement strand
GGATGTATTCACGGCGTGTCTCGCAAGGGGTGACCCAGCCGCAGCACTCAATTCGAAGCGCTACGCTCGAAATACAAAGTCAAACCCAACTGGTTTTTTCTTCCCGCGAAAACGCCTCGTCCAAGGAAACCCGTAACTGATGCTCCACCCAACGAACCAGAGCATCCTGATGTTTGGCCTGCCAACGCCCCTGCTGAAGTCGTTTTGCCCAACCCAACAGTTGCACCTGCTCCTCTCTTGGCCAGGTACCCGCCTCAGAACGCAACACCACCGCACTGCGCTCCGCGTGCGGTTTCAACCACAACTGGCGGGTGAAGGTCAGCGCCCGCGCCATCACCACCAGCGGGAAATTGGGGTGCTTTACCGGCCCCATCACCTGCTTTTGACGGGCCAGCGGCAGCCAGCCCAAACGCTTGCCCGGCAACTCCCGGCTGGCCAACCAACCGCCTACCGAACCGATGACACCACCGGAAATCGCACCGGTCAACAGCGAGGCACCGCCCAGACCAGCGTCCACCGCCAAGCCGGTCGCCGCGCCCGCACTGCCGCTGACCCAGAGCAGATCCCGCTGCTTGAGGCCCCAGAGATACCAGGTTTCCGTATTCATCAACTGATCCGCGTCCAGCTCCCAACCGCTGTCCCGCTCCAGTTCGCTGGTGCGATGGCCCCAGGCTTCACGCAGATGACGGAAAAAATCGGTTTCGCGCTCATCCAGCGCGCGACGCAACTGTTCTTCGGCCCGCTGACGACCGATGGCGCCGGGTACCTGTACCGGCTGGCGCTCCACTAGCTGCTCCGCCCAGTAGGCGGCCAGGGCGTCGCTGACATCTGTCAGGCGCTGTTGATCGCGCGCGGCCAGCCCCTGAATGAGCCCCTGTATCGGGGCAGACCATTCCGGGGTCAGTTCCCCCACGGCGCGTAGCAACGCCTGGCGAGCCGGCAGCGTAGCGGTAAGCGGGTTGAAGACCCGCACCCATTGAAAAAATTGGCCAAGGGTTCGCTGCCAGGTCTCGGTTTGCGACTGGGGCGCCATGGGGTTGATCACCGCCAGCCTGGGCTGTCCGGTCCAGCGCAGGATTTCCAT
>NZ_DGMV01000061.1:12446-13172 GCF_002388575.1 Marinimicrobium sp. UBA4509 | reverse complement strand
CCCGCACCTTCCATGATCGGCCGGAGCAGAGCGACTTCATCGGGAAAGCGCTCCGTGTGTCCCGGTTCCGCCAGGAAGGCGCGCACCCGGTCTGGCCGTGCGCCGGGGCTGACCGGTTCACGCTCCAGCCAGGCCTGTACCTGACGCGCCCGCTGAAAACCCGGCGTATCGATCAAGGTCAGTAACACCCGGCCATCCAGCGAGAACTCGAACCGGTCCGCCCGGCGCGTGGTACCGGAAGCCGGGCTGATCCGCACGCTGTCGTTCTCGGTCAAAGTCGAGACGATCGAGGACTTGCCCCGATTGGGGTGGCCCACCACGCACAGCCTGGGCGTCGGGTGTGACGATCCGGATCGGCTCATTCGGTCACCCATTGCAGCTGATGCTCACCGGCGAACTGACGCCAACTGGCCAGGTGCCGCTCGGGTTGGGTCTGGGCATCCACCATGGCCCGAAGTCCCTGTCGAGCCACGCCGGCATTTCTTACTTGTGCGACCAGGTCGGCCAGCTCTCCCAAGGGGGAGCGATTGGCGGGCACTTGCCACAACACAGCGGAAGGTTGTTTGGCCAACAGGGCCTCCAACTGAAGTTCGTCGTCGGACCAGAGTTCGCCCCCCAGGGTCGGTTGACCCTGTTGGTGCCGTTCCCAGTTGATCACCAGGGCGCCATCCCAGGCACTCAGAGGCGAGGCGGCCACCGGGGCCAGCCTTGCACCGCCACCCTGGC
>NZ_DGMV01000061.1:7012-12371 GCF_002388575.1 Marinimicrobium sp. UBA4509 | reverse complement strand
CACCGCCACCCTGGCTGGTCCCGCGGATGGCGGGCCCGGGAGATTGAGCTTTCAGTTGACGCAGGCGGATCACTCCGACCACAGCGAGCAGTGCCCGCGGCACCAGGTTGTAAAACAGCAGGCTGGCCATCAGAAACGGCCACCAGTCCCCTGCCCGCTCGGTGCCCGACGCCCGGGGGTCAATTCGCACATAGCGCGTCGCGTCCAACAAAGAGGCGTCCGGCACCGCCGCCGACCAGAACCACGCCCAGGGCATCGCCAACCACTGCAGCAAGCGCAGAGGGCTCTGATCGCCATCGAGCAAGGTGGAACTCCAGCCAAAGGCCAGATCGGTGAACAGGAGAAGCGTCAGGAACCCCAGGATCATGCCCAGCCCGAGCAGAAGCCAAAAGCTCTGCAGACCGATCAGCATTTGCCAGCGCTGGCCGGGCTTGGGATACCAGTGGAGGGTTTTATGGCCCCAGCGGAACAACCAGGGCCGGTCGCGCCCAAAGGCGGCGGCTCCGGCGGCCACCAGGGTGCCCAGGAGGGGAATTCCGGCCCACAGCCACCAGAGCCAGAGCACGTTAAGTCGGCCGCCCGGCGCGTAGCTCAGTGACGCGGCGGCAATCAGCCAGCCGATGATCACCGCAAGCGGCCAGAGCCAGAAAGGTAATTGCAGGCGGGCATCAGTGATGCCATTGGAGTGGGTCATTCCGTCCCCGGGTCAATCGAAAGATCAGGGGAGATTTAACCACATTCGGAGGGGCGCCCGCGAGCGTTAAGGCCCGCGAGCAGCGGTGCGGTCACCCGAGGGGGTAAGCGTCACACCTCGATATCGATTTTGCGCCGACGGCGCCGGTCACCGGAGCGCATATCCACCAGGGGCTTGATATCCCGGCGGCGGCGATCACCTCGACGGCGCTCACGAATGGGCGCCACGGGTGTGGTATCCAGCACCTGCTCGCTCACCGGCATGGTTTCGTCTTTGGCCCGCGTGGTGTTGATCTTGGTGCGGGCCGACGGTGGCAAGGTGCTGGTTGGGCCTATGTAGGTCATGGTGACCTCCGATTCAGTTCGGACCGTCAAAACGACGGCGCTTACCTCTCATATCGGTCTTGGACCCGAAATCTTGACTGGAAGTTCGTTATTTTGTAATCAAAGTCTCGCCGCTGTCAATTTATTGACTGCCGGACCGCTCTGGAGAAAACCAGCTCAGCTCGTGATGTAACTGCACCACCTCACCCACAATCAGCAGCGTCGGACCGTGCACATCGCTCTCGGCCACCCGCTGGGGCATGGTTTCCAGGGTCCCGATCAGTACCCGCTGATCCTGGGTCGTGCCCTTCTCCACCAGTGCCACCGGCGTCTGGGGTGACCGGCCATGGCGAATCAGAACCTGACAGATTTCCTCCAGCCCCACCAGGCTCATATAGAACACCAGCGTCTGTCCCGGCAACGCCAGCTCGGGCCAGGTCAGGTTCGGATTGTCGGTTTTCAGGTGACCGGTGATAAAGCGCACCGATTGGGAGTGATCGCGATGGGTGAGCGGAATACCGGCATAGGCCGCGCAGCCCGAGGCGGCGGTAATGCCCGGCACCACCTGAAAGGGAATCTGGTGCGCGGCCAGCAGATCAATCTCTTCGCCACCACGACCAAAGATGAACGGGTCGCCTCCCTTCAGGCGCAGCACCCGCTTGCCCTCCTGGGCGAGCTTGAGCAACAGTTCGTTGATGTTTTCCTGCGGCATGTGATGATCACTGCGCCGCTTGCCGACATAAATCCGGTCCGCGTCCCGACGGACCAGCTCCATCACCTCTGGTGACACCAGCCGGTCATAGAGCACCACATCAGCCTGCTGCATCAGGCGCAGGGCTTTCAGGGTCAGCAACTCCGGATCACCGGGACCACCGCCCACCAGATACACCTCGCCCTGGGTATCGACATAGTCCGGATTGGCCAGATCCTCGGCAATGGCTTTCTCCGCCTGCTCGTCCTGACCACTGAAAACCAGCTCGGCAATCGGGCCCTGCAAGACTTTCTCCCAGAACCGGCGCCGGTTTTCCTCACTGAACGACTGCTTCACCCGCTCCCGCCAGCGGCTGGCCAACTGGGCAAGGCGACCGTAGCTTTTGGGAATCAGGGTTTCCAGCTTGGCCCGAACCATCCGCGCCAACACAGGCGCCTCACCGCCGCTGGAAATGGCGATCACCAGGGGCGAACGATCGACAATCGCCGGGGTGATAAAACTGCAGAGCTTGGGGCTGTCCACCACGTTGGTGGGCAGATAGCGGGCCTGGGACTCTTCCGAGATACGCGCGTTAAGTTCGTTGTCATCCGTCGCAGAACAGACCAGCACCACATCGTTCAGATCGGTGGATTCGTACTCCCGGTAATGCAATTCACCACCGCCCTGCTCGGCCAGGTGTTTGAGCTCATCGGAAATCTCGGGGGCCACAATACACAGCCGCGCCCCGGCACGGGCCAACAATCGGCCTTTGCGGGTGGCAATGTCGCCGCCGCCGACCAGAAGGCAGCGGCGGTTTTTCAAATCCAGAAAGACGGGGAAATAATCCATGGGGTATCACCGAGGGTGGAGCGAAGTCGAGTGAGGTAACGGCGGATGCGGGCTGCGCCCTTATCCGCCCTACGCCAACTGCCGTGCTATTCGTAGGGCGGATAAGCGGTCTTGCCGCGCATCCGCCGTTACCGAAACTCCAGAGGCCAACTGTCGGATTACGCGCTTTGCGCTAATCCGACCTACAAGACACTCCGGTTTAAACCGGGGTGTTTACGCCCAGGCTTTTCAGTCCACCCATGTAGGGCTGCAAGACTTCCGGAATGGTGATGCTGCCATCTTCCTGCTGGTAGTTTTCCAGCACCGCCAATAGCGTGCGACCAATCGCCAGGCCGGAACCGTTCAGCGTATGCAGCAGCTCCGGCTTGCCGGTTTCCGGGTTGCGATAGCGGGCCTTCATGCGGCGCGCCTGGAAATCCCGGAAATTACTGCAGGATGAAATCTCCCGGTAGCGCTCCTGGGACGGCACCCACACCTCAATATCGTAAGTTTTCGCCGCCGAGAAACCAATATCGCCGCCGCACAAGATGACAGTGCGGTAAGGCAGACCCAGCTTCTGCAGAATTGCTTCGGCGTGGCCGGTCAATTTTTCCAGAGTCTCATCCGACTCTTCCGGGCGGACAAACTGCACCAGCTCCACCTTTTCAAACTGGTGCTGACGGATCAGGCCGCGAGTGTCTTTCCCGTGCGAGCCGGCTTCACTGCGGAAACAGGGCGTGTGGCTAACAAACTTCATGGGCAACTGGTCCGCTCCGTCGAGCAGCACGTTGCGCAGAATATTGGTCACCGGCACTTCCGCCGTGGGAATCAGGTAAAAACACCGCTCATCATCCAACTTGAACAGGTCTTCCTCAAACTTGGGCAACTGGCCGGTGCCGGTCAGCGAATCCGAGTTCACAATAAAGGGCACATTCACTTCCTCGTAACCGTGCTCCTCAATGTGGGTATCCAACATGAACTGCGCCAGGGCCCGATGCAGACGGGCAATGCCCGAGCGCAGCAACGCGAAGCGCGCACCGGTCAGCTTGCTCGCGGTATCAAAATCCAGCCCGCCCAGGCGCGCGCCCAGATCCACGTGATCGACAATCGGAAAACCGAACTCGCGCGGCGAACCCCAGCGGCGCACCTCAACGTTATCGTCTTCGCTTTTACCTTCGGGCACTTCATCGGCGGGAATATTGGGAATTCCACTCAACAGGTCATCCAACTCCGCCTGAATCTCATCCAACTCTGCTTCGGCTTTACCCAGGGCCTCTTTCAGCTCACTGACCTGGGCCAGCAGGGGCTCCACATCCTCACCCCGCTGCTTCGCCTGGCCAATCGATTTGGCGCTGGCATTGCGCTCCTTCTGCAGGTTCTCGGTCTTAACCTGCACCTCACGACGGCGCTCCTCCAACGACATCAGGCGCGCAACGTCCAACTCATAACCACGCTTCTTTAGCGCCTCGGCCACCGCTTCGGGATTGGTACGAACAAGTTTTGGATCCAGCATAAAAATGTCTTATTTAGTTCAGAAGGTTAAAAAATAGAGGTCCTGATCTGGGGAGCCGGTGGGGTTACCCCTTTTCAAGACACGCTGTGAATGCATCCCTGCACGCTCGACGTCGGCATCCATGCCTTCGACGGTCTTGAAAAGGGGTAACCCCACCGACTCAGTGCCACGCGATGAATACGCAGCTTCGTTTCACGGAGTTTCTTATCTCCAAACAACTTGATGGTTAGCTCCAGCAAGTTCGGGTATCAGCATCCGGGGCCGTCGTCGGCGGGAAGCCGACGCAGAGCTACAGGGATGTATTCATGCGTGCCCCGGATGCTGATAGCCGAACTTGCCATCGAACAGAGCTAGACACTAAAAAACCATACGAGCCACATACACCGACACAATAACGGCAGACAGACAGCTCAACAACGTGACCAGCGAATAAACCACCGCCACCGCCGGCGCCCCATTCTGCCAGAGCAACAAGGCATCCAACGAAAACGTCGAAAAGGTCGTCAACGCCCCCAGAAAACCCGTAATCACAAACGGCCGATACTCCGGCGCAACAAGCCCCTTATCGACAATCAACACAAAGGCCAGGCCCACAAGGAGACAACCGAGCACATTGGCCACCAGCGTTCCCAGCGGAAAGCGCGTACCCATCACCGGAAACAGCCAAGTCGTCAAACCAAACCGACCCATCGCCCCCAGAGCACCGCCCAAGGCCACGGCCAACCACTGCATCAATCGCTCTCCTGGCTATAACGCCGAATCGGACTCTTGGCATCCAGCTCGCGGAAATAGGCCAACTTCTCCCGAATCCGTTGCTCAAGCCCCCGCTCCACCGGCTCGTAATAGACTCGATCCGCCAACTCTGGCGGCAAATAACACTCACCCGCCGCGTAAGCACCGGGCTCATGGTGGGCGTACCGATACTCCGCCCCGTAATCCATGGACTTCATCAGCTTGGTAGGGGCGTTGCGCAGATGCACCGGCACCTCATAGCCCGGCTGCTCGCGCACCTCGGCCATCACCGTATTGAAGGCATTATACACAGCATTGCTTTTGGGTGCCGAGGCCATATAAACCACGGCCTGGGCGATGGCCAACTCACCCTCCGGACTGCCCAGGCGCTCCTGGGTATCCCAGGCCGCCAGCGCCAGGGGCAGCGCGCGCGGATCGGCATTGCCGATATCCTCACTGGCGATACGGACAATGCGCCGGGCGATATAGAGCGGATCGCAACCGCCATCGAGCATCCGGGCAAACCAGTACAGCGCGCCGTCCGGGGAGGAGCCCCGCACCGATTTATGCAAGGCGGA
>NZ_DGMV01000061.1:0-6948 GCF_002388575.1 Marinimicrobium sp. UBA4509 | reverse complement strand
CGGAAATCTGCTCGTAAAACAGATCCCCGCCCTTATCAAACCGGCGGACATCGGCGGCCAACACCTCCTCCAGCACCGCCCGGTCGATCACTTTCTGACCGTCGCGCTCCTCCGCCAGATCCGAGGCAATCTCGAGCAGGTTCAGCGCCTTGCGCGCATCGCCATCTGCCGCCTTGGCCAGCGTGTCGAGCCACTCCGCCTCAATCCGGATGCCGTCGTTTCCGAGACCCCTCTCGGTATCCTCCAGCGCCTGGTGTAACACCTGGCGAATATGCTCAAACTCCAGTCCACGCAGCACATACACCCGGCAGCGGGACAACAGCGCGTTGTTCAGCTCAAACGAGGGGTTCTCGGTCGTCGCGCCAATAAAAATCAGCGTGCCGTCTTCCACATAAGGCAAAAACGCATCCTGCTGCGCCTTATTGAAACGGTGCACCTCATCGACAAACAGAATGGTTTTGCGCCCCCGGGCGGCCCGCTCCTGTTCGGCCACCTGCACCGCCGCACGAATATCCTTCACCCCCGCCAGCACGGCCGAAATGGTCTGAAAGCGCGCATCCGCCTGCTCAGCGAACAGTCGCGCCAGGGTGGTCTTACCCACCCCCGGCGGCCCCCACAGAATCATGGAGTGCAGATGACCGCGTTCAATAGCGTCGCGCAACGGCTTGCCGGGCGCAAGTAAATGCTCCTGCCCAATATAGTCCGCCAGGTTCCGCGGCCGCATCCGCGCCGCCAGGGGCTGATAAACCGGCTCGCTTTGAAACAGATCGCCCGCCATCAATCCACCAACACATCAACGCCGTCGGGAACCTCAAAGGTAAACCGGCCGTCATCGATGGACTCATTGCGTTTCAGATCGGACAGAGTAAACCGGGTGATCTGGTCCAGATTGTCATCCATCCGGATTTCCCGAAGCAGATCACCGTCAAACGTCAGAACCAGCGCCGCGAACAGACTGTCATCATCCTTCGGCTCCAGACGGAACGCATCCCAACCCTCATCCGTTTGCGTGTGGGTGATCTCAAACTGCTCATTCAGCGCGGTCAGCTCATCACTGAGAATCAGCGCCGGCGTATCCTGCAACTCCTCATCGAACTCACGCACCGTCACCTGCATCAGATCCGGATCGTACAGCCAGATGGACTCGTGATCCGACACCAGACGCTGCTCAAACGGCTCCCGCGTGTGCCAGTCAAACTTGCCCGGGCGAGCCATGGCGAAATCCCCCGAGCTCTCCTCCAGCACCTCGCCGTCCATATCGATCAAGACCTGAGTAAACTCGCCTTGCAGGCTGGTCATGGCGTCCAGGCGGGAGCGCAGCTCGGCGGTCGGGTCGGCATGGAGGGAGGCGCTCAGAAGGAGCAGGGTTGAGGTGATCAGAGCGTAGAGTCGGTTCATAAATAGTGGCTCGGTTGTTTGGTTGTGTTCTTTGGACCCCGGGGGGTGGTTGTAAAGTTCCGGTGGTTTTTTGGTGGATGACGCCCTTTGGGCTCCGATACGTCGGACCGATCCACCCTACGTCATTACCGCAGCATCTGGTATTGGGTCACGGCGGGTGCGCCTTCGGCTTACCCGCCCTACGCGACCTCAGGTGGAAGCTGGCACTGAGGCGAGAGAGGGGAATACCCCTCGGAGACTCTCGGAGGCATGGATGCCGACGAGAAGCCCCCATGGGCCGCTCATTGGCTCCTGCCATCGCGGCATTCGTGCATCCATGCACATCATGGGTTTACGGCGGGTCTCCGAGGGGTATTCCCCTCTCTCGCCGGTCTCTCTCGAAACCACCATACGAAATCAGTTTTTGGGGACCAGGACCTCGCGGTTGCCGTTGTGGCCGGCTTCGGAGACCACGCCGGCGGCTTCCATGGTGTCGATCAGGCGGGCCGCGCGGTTGTAGCCGATGCGCAGCTTGCGCTGAACCCCTGAAATCGACGCCTTGCGTGAATCAATCACAAACGCCACCGCCTCATCGTAAAGGGCATCCCCCTCACCGGCATCACCGCCCTCTTCCCCTCCGGGCATACCCGGTACCGGAATCGAACTGGTCGTACTCTCATCCGTCACCCCATCAATATAATTCGGCTCACCGCGCTTCTTCCAATCCGCCACCACCTTGTGCACCTCATGATCATCAACAAAAGCGCCGTGAACACGCACCGGATTGCTCGTACCGGGAGGCAGATACAACATATCCCCGTGGCCCAGCAACTGCTCCGCCCCACCCTGATCCAGAATCGTGCGTGAATCAATCTTCGAGGACACCTGAAACGCAATCCGCGTCGGCACGTTCGCCTTGATCAGACCGGTGATCACATCCACCGACGGGCGCTGGGTCGCCAGAATCAGATGGATACCCGCTGCCCGTGCCTTCTGGGCAATACGGGCAATCAACTGTTCCACCTTCTTGCCGACGATCATCATCATATCGGCAAACTCATCGATCACCACCACAATCGCCGGCAGGTGCTCCAGATCCGGCGCCGTGGCCTCCTCGGCCCCCGGCTCGTAGTTCTCTTCCGGTTTGAACAGCGGGTCTTTCAGCGGCTCTCCGGCCTTGCGGGCCTCATCCACCTTACGGTTATAGCCGGCCAGGTTGCGAACCCCCAGGGCGGCCATCAGCTTGTAACGCCGCTCCATTTCCCCGACGCACCAGCGCAGGCCGTTGGCGGCGTCTTTCATATCGGTAATGACCGGGGTCAACAGGTGCGGAATGCCCTCATAGACCGACAGCTCCAGCATCTTCGGGTCCACCAGCATCAGTCGTACTTCGTCCGGAGAGGATTTGTACAACAGGCTGAGCAGCATCACGTTCACGCCCACGGATTTCCCCGAGCCAGTGGTACCCGCCACCAGCAAGTGGGGCATTTTGGCCAGATCCGCCACGATGGGTTCGCCGGAGATATCGTGACCCAGGGCCATGGTGAGCACGGATTTGGCCTTGGCATACACATCCGAGGCCAACACTTCACTCAGGCGCACGATTTCCCGGTGCTCGTTGGGAATCTCAATCCCCACCACCGATTTGCCGGGAATCACTTCCACCACCCGCACGCTGATCACCGCCAGCGAACGGGCCAGGTCTTTGGCCAGATTGGTAATCCGGCTGGCCTTGACCCCGGGGGCGGGCTGAATCTCGAACCGGGTCACCACAGGCCCGGGCTGCACCGAGACCACCTCGACCTCGATCCCGAAGTCCTTGAGCTTCAGCTCTAGAAGACGGGACATGGCTTCCAGGGATTCTTTGGAGTAGGACTTGTCGCTGTGCTCGTCGGCCGGGTCCAGCAGATCAATCGAGGGCAGGTCACCCTCCGGAGGTGAACTGTCCTTGGTATCAAACAGCGAGGCCTGCCGGGCCGGCTTGGGCTGGGGTTTGGGCGGGGCCTTCTTGACCGGCTCGCTGATCGTGGGCGGCACCCGCTTGGCGGTTTTCTCAACCTGCTTGGCAACGGCTTCCCGACGCGTGCGCTGGGCCTCTTTCGCGGCTTTGCGCTCGGCCCGCTGGTGCTGCCAGTGCTGGAAGCCCGAGCGGATTTTATCGAGCAGTACTAAGGTCAAGCGCCCGGTTTCATCCATCAGTGCCAACCAGGACAGGTCCGTAAAGATGGTGATACCGAACAGGAAAATCGACAGCAGAATCAGGGTGCCACCGGTGTAGCTGAAGGCGCCTTCAACGGCCTCGGCCACCGAAGCGCCCATCAGACCACCATTGGAAAACGGCAGGCTTGCCCCATCGGGGTAGTGCATGCTGGCAATACCGGTACCCGCTACCATCACCAGGATCAGGCCCACCACCCGCAGCGAGATCAGCAACCAGTCAAACCCGGGCTGACGCTCCCGATCCCGAAATACCTGCCAGGCCCGGTAGGCCAGAAGTACCGGAAACAGGTAGGCCAGATAGCCAAACAGCGACAGGAACACATCGGCCAACCAGGCCCCGGCCGGGCCGCCGGCATTGCGAATGCGGCTGTTCTCGCCCGTGTGCGACCAGCCCGGGTCCCCGGCGTCATAGGTCACCAGTGCCAACATCAGGTACACACTGATGGCGGCCAGGCCGATCAGGGCGCCTTCTTTGACGATGCGCACCAGCACACTGTCGGCGGGCGCGGCGTCGTTACTGGCGGTGGAGGTTTGAGAACGCTTCAAACGGGTTAATCCTGTTGAGTTGTAAGAATGACGGCGGCTATTCTATCGGCCCGAACGGGGTTTGCAAAAGCGACCCGTTCATAGACTCGCCCCGGGCCCGAAGGGACCGATAATAGCGCAAAGCGATAAAACCGAGAGATTACCATTAAAGAAAGCAATACTTGGCATTGGTTCATACTATTTTGCGCCCCGAGAGCGATTCACTTATGATGAGCGCCTTCAAATTTCCCCCTCACTCTCAATTGACGTAAAGGACAGCAAATCATGAGCGAAGCACAGCATCATCGCCTGATTATCCTCGGTTCGGGTCCCGCCGGTTACACAGCGGCCATCTACGCGGCCCGCGCCAACCTGAACCCGGTGCTGATCACCGGTATGCAGCAGGGTGGGCAGTTGACCACCACCACCGACGTAGAGAATTGGCCGGGCGGTGTTTCCGACCTGCAAGGGCCGGATCTGATGGTGGAGATGCAACAGCACGCCGAGCGTTTTGACACTCAAATCATTTTCGATCACATCCACGAAACGGATCTGAGCGAGCGCCCTTACAAGCTGATCGGTAACGAAACCTACACCTGTGACGCCCTGATCATCGCCACCGGCGCCTCTGCCCAGTATATCGGCCTGCCCTCGGAAGAGGCGTTTATGGGCAAGGGCGTCAGCGCCTGCGCCACCTGTGACGGTTTCTTCTACCGCGATCAGAAAGTCGCTGTGGTCGGTGGTGGTAATACCGCCGTGGAAGAGGCCCTGTACCTGTCCAATATCGCCAGCGAAGTGACCCTGATTCACCGTCGCGACAAGCTGCGGGCCGAGAAGATTCTGCAGGACAAGCTGTTCGCCAAGGCCGAAAATGGCAACGTGAAGATCGTCTGGGACCACACCCTGGACGAAGTGCTGGGCGATGACAACGGCGTCACCGGCGCCCGTCTGCGCAGCATGCTCAACGAGAGCACCCAGGAAATCGACGTCCAGGGCGTATTTATCGCCATTGGCCACAAGCCCAACACCGATATCTTCGCCGGTCAGCTGGACATGAAAGACGGCTACATCAAGATCAAAAGCGGCCTGAATGGCAATGCCACCGCCACCAGTGTGCCCGGTGTGTTCGCCGCGGGCGACGTATCCGACCACGTCTACCGTCAGGCCATCACCTCGGCCGGTGCCGGCTGCATGGCGGCGCTGGACGCGGAAAAGTATCTGGACGACCTGTAACCGGGTCGCTCCCGACCTGTTCACCGGCCCTTCGGGGCCGGTTTGACACACTCATGATTACCCTTCCCTGGCTTGAGCCCGACACCCTGGACTTTCCGCCCACGACCGAAGCCCTGGATGAACCCAACGGGCTGCTCGCCGGTGGCGGCGACCTGTCTCCGGAACGACTGACGCGCGCCTACCGCCTGGGTATTTTTCCCTGGTACGAGGAGGGTCAACCCATTCTGTGGTGGACACCCGACCCTCGCGCCGTACTCTTTCCCGACCACCTGCACGTGTCCCGTTCCCTGCGTAAAACCCTCAAGCGAGGGACGTACTCGGTCACCTCGGACCAGGCCTTCGAGGCGGTCATGCGCGCCTGCGCCGCCCCCCGCGACGGCGCCTCCGGCACCTGGATTACCGATGACATGCTGGCCGCCTACACGCGCCTCCATCGCCAGGGAGTGGCGCACTCCATCGAAGTCTGGCAGGAAGAGCGCCTGGTGGGAGGGCTTTACGGCCTCGCCCTGGGCCGCGTCTTTTTCGGCGAGTCCATGTTCAGCCGGGCGGACAATGCCTCCAAGGTCGGCTTTGTCCACCTGGTCGCCCAACTCAAGGCGTGGCATTTTGAGCTCATCGACTGCCAGGTGGGCAGCGCACACCTGTTCAGCCTTGGGGCGGAGGAAATTTCCCGTGAAGCCTTCGAAAAAATCCTGCTAGACTATGCCTATCTGCCCTCGATCAGCGGTCCCTGGCACCTGAATCAGCCCGTGCTATAGACCGACGCCCAGAGATAGACTTCCCGACGGGAGGAGACACCATGACCGACCTGTCGAACCTCAAACTCTTCGCCACCCAGCCCCATCCCTGCAGTTATCTGGAGGGAGAGGAAGCCACCACCCTGTTTATCGACCCCAACGCGCCGGTGGACCAGGACCTGTACAGCCAACTGTCCCAAATTGGCTTCCGCCGCAGCGGCGCGCACCTGTACCGGCCGCACTGCGCCCAGTGCAGCGCCTGTGTGTCCTGTCGCATTCCGGTCGACCACTTCCGCCCCAACCGAAAGCAGCGCCGCTGCTGGCGGCGCAATGAGGACCTGACGCTGGCCATGGTGGAGCGGATTGATGCCGATGAGCACTACGAGCTGTATGCCCATTACATCAATACCCGCCACCGGGACGGGGATATGTATCCACCCTCACGAGCCCAGTACGAAGCGTTTTTAAGCCGGGCCTGGGGCGTGACTCAGTACCTTGAGGTGCGAAATGCTGAGGACCGACTGCTAGCGGTTGCGGTGTGCGACCGACTGGACGACGGGCTGTCGGCGGTGTACACCTTTTTTGACAGCCGGGAAGACCGCCGCAGCCTGGGGGTCTTTGGCATTCTGGCCCAGGTGGAACAGGCCAAGGCCCTGGGATTGCGATATGTGTACCTGGGGTATTGGATCAAGCAGTGTCGGAAGATGGATTACAAGACTCAGTATCGGCCGTTGGAGATGCTGGTCAATCGTCGCTGGATTAGGGTTAACTGACCAACTCTCTTACCTAGTAGATATGCGTGACGTCCGGTCCGCCGGTGAGGTATACCCTTCGGAAACCCGCCGTAAATACATCC
>NZ_DGMV01000059.1:7993-8667 GCF_002388575.1 Marinimicrobium sp. UBA4509 | reverse complement strand
GAAGTCGATACCGAACACCTGCTGTTGGCGCTCGCCGACAGCGACGTGGTGAAGACCATCCTGGGGCAATTCAAGATCAAGGTCGATGACCTCAAGCGGCAAATCGAATCCGAAGCCAAGCGTGGCGAGCAGCCGTTCGAGGGCGAAATCGGCGTGTCGCCCCGCGTCAAGGACGCGCTCAGCCGCGCTTTCGTGGCCTCCAACGAACTCAGCCACTCCTATGTCGGCCCGGAGCATTTCCTGATCGGGCTGGCCGAGGAAGGCGAAGGCTTGGCCGCCAACCTGCTGCGCCGTTACGGCCTCACACCGCAGGCGCTGCGTCAACAGGTGAGCAAGGTGGTCGGTAAGGGGGCCGAGGACGGTCGCGCTGAGGCGCCGACCAACACACCTGAGCTCGACAAGTACTCGCGTGACCTCACCAAAATGGCGCGTGACGGCAAGCTCGATCCGGTCATCGGCCGTGCGCAGGAGATCGAGACCACCATCGAGGTGCTGGCCCGGCGCAAGAAAAACAACCCGGTGTTGATCGGTGAGCCCGGCGTCGGCAAGACCGCCATTGTCGAAGGACTGGCGCAGCGGATGGTCGCCGGCGAAGTGCCCGAGACGCTGCGCGACAAGCGTCTGGTCGAACTCAACATTAACGCCATGGTGGCAGGCGCCAAGTACCGCGGCGA
>NZ_DGMV01000059.1:6937-7836 GCF_002388575.1 Marinimicrobium sp. UBA4509 | reverse complement strand
GGCGGCGAAGGCGGGCTGGACGTGGCCAACGTGTTCAAGCCGATGATGGCGCGCGGCGAACTGAACCTGATCGGCGCCACTACGCTCAACGAATATCAGAAGTACATCGAGAAGGACGCCGCGCTGGAGCGTCGCTTCCAGCCGGTGATGGTGCCCGAGCCGACGGTAGCGCAGACCATGATGATCCTGCGCGGCCTGCGCGACACCTTCGAGGCGCACCACAAGGTCAGCATCACCGAGGATGCGATCATCGCCGCCGCCGAGTTGTCGGACCGCTACATCACCGCGCGCTTTTTGCCTGACAAGGCCATCGACCTGCTCGACCAGGCGGCCGCACGCGTGAAGCTGTCGGCCACGGCCCGCCCGGTGACGGTGCAAGAGCTGGAGTCCGAACTGCACCAGCTGCGGCGTGAGCAGGACTATATGGCCTCGCGCAAGCAGTACGACAAGGCCGCCGAGCTGGGTAAGCGCATCGAGGCCAAGGAGGCTGAACTCAAGCAGCTCGTCGAGGAATGGGAACGCGAGCGCGCCTCGGGCAACGCCGAAGTCAAGGCCGAGCATGTCGCGCAGATCGTCTCGCGCCTGACCGGCATTCCGGTCAACGAGCTGACGGTGGAAGAACGCGAGAAGCTGCTGCATCTGGAGCAGCGGCTGCACGAGCGCCTGGTGGGCCAGGACGAAGCGGTGCGCGCGGTGGCCGATGCCGTGCGGTTGTCGCGGGCGGGCCTGCGCGAAGGCAGCAAGCCGGTGGCGACTTTCCTGTTCCTCGGACCGACCGGCGTGGGCAAGACCGAACTCGCCAAGGCGCTGGCCGAGTCGATCTATGGCGATGAAGGTGCGCTGCTGCGCATCGACATGTCCGAGTACGGGGAACGCCATGCCGTGGCACGCCTGGTGGG
>NZ_DGMV01000059.1:0-6740 GCF_002388575.1 Marinimicrobium sp. UBA4509 | reverse complement strand
GGGCGGCTCACCGACGGCAAGGGCCGGGTGGTGGATTTCACCAATACCATCATCATCGCCACCTCGAACTTGGGCTCGGACATCATCCAGCGTCGGCTGAAGGCTGGTGGCGCCGGCGGCGAGGAATACGAGAAGACCAAGTCCGAGGTGATGGACGTGCTGCGCGGACACTTCCGCCCCGAGTTCATCAACCGCATCGACGAGATCATCGTCTTCCATGCGCTGGGCAAGGAGGAGATCCGCCATATCGTCGGCCTGCAGCTCGATCGCGTGGCGCGCAACGCCGCCAGCCAGGGCGTGACGTTGACCTTCGACCAGACCTTGATCGACCACTTCGCGGAGGAAGGCTACAAACCCGAGTTCGGCGCGCGCGAGCTCAAGCGGCTGATCCGCAGCGAGCTGGAAACCGCGCTGGCACGCGAGATGCTCGGTGGTGGCATCGGCAAAGGTGATCACGCCAGCGCCCGCTGGGATGACAAGGCCGAACGGGTGGTCTTCGAGCGCCAGGAGCCACCCGCGCAGCCGGCCGAGCCTGAAAAGCCCGATGCCGCGAACGTGGCCGAGGCACCGCCTGGCGACGCGAGCAAGCCTGCGCGCAAGAAGAAGCCGGCGGGCGGCGAATCTTGAGCGATGGGAGGCTGTCGTGTCCGACCCCAGCGGGCTGACATGGGCAGCCACCCTCGTGTCGCTGGCGGTCGCTATCCCCACAGCGGGGCACGCGGTCATCTACAAGCGTGACCCTCGATCGGCCACGCTGTGGGTACTGCTGATCGCCTTGTTGCCGCTGGGCGGTTCGCTGCTGTATGGGCTATTCGGCATCAACCGTTACCAGCGGCGGGCGCGGCGGCTCTTCCCGGGGGCAGATCCTGCTGTTCGACAGGACCTCTCGCCCACGATACCCGACGCTGTATCGCCGCCACTTGCCGGTCTGGCCCACCTGGTGGGACGCGCCACCGGCCAGTCGCTGACCGGCGGCAACCGTATTGAGCCGCTTGTCGATGGCGAGCAGGCCTACCCGGCCATGCTCGCTGCCATCGAATCGGCGCGGCACAGCGTCGCGCTGGCTTCGTACATCTTCGACGGCCAAGGCATCGGGGCGCAGTTCGTCGATGCGCTGCGCCGGGCTCATGAGCGCGGCGTGCAAGTGCGGGTGCTGATCGACGATGTCTATGCCCGCTGGACGCCCGGCAGCGCCTACCGTGCCTTGCAGCGCGCCGGCGTTCCGGTGGCGACGTTCAACCCGACATTGATTCCCGCGCGCCTGCATGCCGCGCATCTGCGCAATCACCGCAAGCTGCTGGTGATCGATGGCGAGACGGGTTTCACCGGCGGCATGAATATCTCCAGCCCGTATTGGCGGCCCGATGCACCGGGCCAGGCCTGTCACGATTTGCACTTTCGTCTGCGCGGGCTGGTGGTAGAGCATCTGATGCGGAACTTCACTGATGATTGGTGCGATACCACGGGCGAGCGGCTCAGCAAGGGTTTCTGGGGCGAACCGCCCGCAACGGCTGATGAGCAAGGAACCTCTTGGGCGCGCGGCATAGAGGCCGGTCCCGATGAGGCCCTGGACAGGATGCGCTGGACCTTCATGGGCGCTTTGAGCGCGGCGAAGCATTCGGTGCGCATCTGGACACCTTACTTCGTCCCCGATCAGCCGATGATCGCGGCGCTAAGCACGGCCGCGTTGCGCGGCGTGCGTATCGACGTGCTAACGCCCGCAAACGGCGACCATCCCACGGTGCAATGGGCCGCGCGCGCCCACTACTGGCAGGTGCTGGAGCATGGTGTGCGCATCTTCGAACGGCCTGGCCCGTTCGACCACAGCAAGCTGATGGTGGTAGACGCAGCGTGGTGCTGCCTGGGTTCGGCCAATTGGGATGCGCGCAGTTTGCGCCTCAACTTCGAGTTCAATGTGGAGGTGTACGACACCGCGTTGTCTACGCGGCTGTCATCCCTTTTTGATGCCGCTCGTGATGCCTCGGGCGAGATATCGGCGAAGGCGTTGCGCGCCCACCCGCTGGCCATCCGCTTGCGCGACGGGGTGGCCCGTCTGTTCACCCCTATTCTCTAGCGACACGACTTGCGAGGTACCCTGCCCATGGAAAAGAAAGATCAATGGAACATTGGCTACTGGATCGTCGCGGGTCTGTTGCTGCTGATGCTGCAGAACCAATGGCAGGCGGCCAAGACCGTCGAGCCCGTGCCCTACAGCGAATTCGAGAAGGCGCTGGCCGAGGGGCGCGTCGCCGAAGTGCTGGTGTCGGACCGCACGGTGACCGGGCGCCTGAAATCGCCGGACAGCCGGGGCAAGACCACCATCGTGGCCACCCGTGTCGAACCCGACCTGGCCGAGCGGCTGTCCAAGTACGAGGTGCCCTATACGCGGGTGGTGGAAAGCACCTGGCTGCGTGATGTGCTCTCCTGGATTCTGCCGGCGGTGGCCTTCTTCGGCGTCTGGTTCTTCCTGTTCCGCCGCTTCGCCGCGAAGCAGGGCATGGGTGGCTTCCTGAGCATCGGCAAGAGCCGTGCCAAGGTATTCATGGAGAAGAACACTGGCGTGACCTTTGCCGATGTCGCTGGCGTCGATGAAGCCAAGGCGGAGTTGGTTGAGATCGGCGATTTCCTCAAGAATCCGCAGGAGTATGGACGGCTCGGAGCGCGCATCCCCAAGGGCGTGTTGCTGGTGGGCCCGCCCGGCACGGGCAAGACCCTGCTGGCCAAGGCCGTGGCGGGTGAGGCCGGGGTGCCGTTCTTCTCCATCTCAGGCTCGGAGTTCGTCGAGATGTTCGTCGGCGTGGGTGCGGCGCGCGTGCGCGACCTGTTCGAACAGGCGCGTGCGCAGGCGCCGGCGATCATCTTCATTGATGAGCTGGATGCTTTGGGTCGCGCACGCGGTGCCGGAGGCCCCATCGGCGGACACGACGAGCGTGAGCAGACGCTGAACCAGTTGCTCACCGAAATGGATGGCTTCGACAGCTCGGTCGGGCTGATCATCCTTGCAGCCACCAACCGGCCCGAAATCCTCGATCAGGCCTTGCTTCGCGCCGGTCGCTTCGACCGGCAGGTGCTGGTGGACCGTCCCGACAAGACAGGTCGCCTGGATATCCTGAAGGTCCATGTCAAGAAGATCACCCTGGCCCAAGGTGTAGGTCTGGAACAGGTGGCGGCGCTGACCACCGGCTTTTCCGGCGCTGATCTGGCCAATCTCGTGAACGAAGCAGCGCTGAACGCGACGCGGCGCAAGGCGCAAGCTGTGGAACTGCAAGACTTCACCGCCGCCATCGAGCGCATCGTGGCCGGCCTGGAAAGGAAGAACCGTGTGCTCAATCCGAAGGAGCGGGAAACCGTGGCCTATCACGAGATGGGACATGCGCTGGTGGCGCTGGCGCTGCCCGGCACCGATCCGGTACACAAGATTTCAATCGTGCCGCGTGGCATCGGTGCACTCGGCTACACCCTGCAGCGGCCCACCGAAGACCGATTTCTGATAACACGTGCTGACCTGGAGCACAAGATCGCCGTGCTCCTGGGAGGGCGCGCGGCTGAGAAGCTCGTGTTTGGCGAGCTGTCCACAGGGGCTTCAGACGATCTCGCGCGGGCCACCGACATCGCCCGCGACATGATTACGCGCTTCGGCATGGATGAGGGCTTGGGGTACGTTGCTTTTGAGGCACAGAGGCCGCGTTTTCTTGATGCGCCTGAACTGGTACAGGGTGGCTGCCGGGTAGCCGAATCGACTCAGACACGCATCGACCAAGCCATCCGTGACATCGTGATGGGTGTGTTTGAACGTGCATACCGAATTCTCGAAATTAACCGAGAAGTGCTGGAGCGGTGCGCGCGCGAACTGCTCGCACGGGAAACGCTGGATGAATACAGCATCCGGGAACTGACGCAAGGGCTACATCTCGAATCCCCAGGCCCAACTGCCGGAGCCATGACTTCCTCTGTGTCCCAAGGACCCACCTCATGAGTGACGGCGTTCATATCGTCTGCCCACACTGCCAATCCATCAATCGCGTGCCAGCCAACAAGTTGGCAGAGAAGCCCAATTGCGGGCGGTGCCAGCACCCGCTGTTCACCGGAGAAACCATCGAGCTGACCACAGCGACGGTAGAGGACATCACCGATCTCAAGAGGGTCGAGCAGGCGCTGAACGCTATGCGCCTACAGCGAGAAGAGTTGGCCAGCCACGTTCCCGGTATGCTTTACCAATACCGTCTTCGTCCGGACGGCAGCTCGCACTTCCCTTATGCCAGCGCGAGGATACAGGAAATATACGGGGTTGCACCGGAGGATGTTGTTGAAGATGCCACTCCTGTGTTCGCGGCGCTCCATCCTGAAGACCGCGACCGTGTGCATGAAACCATACAGGCGTCGGGGCAGTCACTCGCGCTTTGGCATGACGAGTACCGGGTGCAGTTTCCAGACGGTCGGGTGATCTGGGTCGAAGGCGAGGCGTCGCCTGAAGCCATGCCTGATGGGAGCATCCTCTGGCACGGCTATATCCATGATGTCACCTCACGCAGAAGATCCGCGGAAGAGCTTCGCCTTGCGGCAACAGTTTTTGAGCACGCAGGAGAGGGCATCCTCGTTACGGACGCTCAAGGCCACATTGTCAACGTCAATCGGGCGTTTACCGTGATCACTGGTTATGCGCGGGAGGAAGTAGTGGGCCAGACACCTCGTCTGCTCGAGTCCGATCGCTATGACGATGAGTTCTATCAGACCGTTTGGCAGGCTCTGCGTGAGCACGACTACTGGCACGGAGAGCTCTGGTGCCGACGCAAGAACGGCAGTCAGTTTGCCGCGCTGCTGACGATCAGTGCAGTCCCGGATATGCGGGGCCATATCGAGCATTACGCAGCCATGTTTTCCGACATCACAGCGCTGAAGGAGAACCAGCAACAGCTTGAACGCGTTGCTCATTACGACCTGCTCACCGGCTTGCCCAATCGACTATTGCTTGGAGACCGCCTTAAGCAGGCCATTCGTCAGACACGTCGGCGTGGCATGCACCTGGCGGTTGTCTTTATCGATCTGGATGGATTCAAGAAGGTCAACGACCAGCACGGCCACGCAGTCGGCGACAAATTGCTGTCCGTCCTGTCCAGGCGTATGGCGCAGGTGTTGCGCGAAGACGATACCTTGGCCCGTCTTGGTGGTGATGAGTTTGTCGCTGTTCTGCTCGACCTGCCGGATATTTCCGTCAGCGTACCGATTCTCGATCGCCTGATCGAGGTGGCTGCACAGCCCGTACCGATTGGTGACGCACTGTGCGAGGTGAGCGCGAGTATCGGTGTGAGCTACTACCCGCAAGGCGAAGATATCGACGCCGACCAACTGCTGCGGCAGGCAGATCAGGCTATGTATCGTGCCAAGCAAGCTGGCAAGAATCGATATCACGTTTTCGATACGGAGAAGGATCGTACGCTGCGCACCCGTCACGAAGAATTTGACAGCATAGAGAATGCACTTGCCAATGGGCAGTTTCTGCTTTATTTCCAACCTAAGGTCAACATGCGCACCGGTGAGGTGCTGGGCGCCGAGGCCTTGATCCGCTGGCAACATCCGACGCGTGGCTTGTTATCTCCTGCCTCCTTCATACCCATCATTGAGAACCATCCGCTCGGGATTGACGTGGGGGAATGGACCATCGAGGCTGCGTTGACCCAGACCGAAGTTTGGCGCAAGGCCGGCCTTCATGTCCCGATCAGCGTGAATATCGGTGCGCGGCACTTGCTGCAACCGGACTTCATCATGCATCTACGTGGTATGTTGTCACGACATCCCGGCGCCCAGCCGCAAAACCTTGAGCTGGAAATCCTCGAAACCAGCGCCGTGGAGGACTTCGTTCAAGTGTCTCAGTTGATGGCGCAGTGCGAGAGGATGGGGTTGCGTTTTGCCCTCGACGATTTCGGCAGCGGCTATTCATCGCTGGCCTATCTGAAGCGCCTGCCCGCGCACCTGCTCAAGATCGACCAAGGTTTTATACGCGACATGCTCGAGGATCCGGACGATATCGCCATCCTGGATGCGCTACTGGCACTGGCAAGGTCGTTTGGCAGGAACTGCATCGCGGAGGGAGTCGAATCCATTCAGCATGGTGAAATGCTGCTGCGTATGGGATGCGAGTGGGGCCAGGGTTATGCCATCGGGCATCCGATGCCGGCGCATGGATTCGAGCAATGGCTAGACACCTGGCAGGTACCCTTATCCTGGAAGGGATTCAAACCTGACAGTCGCTCCGCGCTGCCCGTGCCGTTCACATACGTCGACCACCGGGTCTGGATTTCCCAGATGATCGACTACCTGTCAGGTAAGACCCAAGTGCCGCCTCAACCCGAAGCACTCCAATACTGGCGGGATCAAAGTGGCCGCCCTACGTTCTTCGGCAAGGATCCTGATGATCAGGTCGATGTCCTGCATCAGAGCATCCAGCAGTTAGCGCACACCCTGAGTGAAATGAAAAAAGCCGGCCGTGTCGAGGCATTGAGGGCTGGCATCGACAAGTTGCAACATTTGCAGGCAGATCTGCTGGGATTGCTGCCGCCGGACCAGAAGCCGGATTGATGCCGTGCATGGGACGAAGGGTTGACGTGCAAGAGGCTGATCCACCCATCGGCGGCGCCACGGGCGCGCAGGGCATTATGCGCTGGGTGGCTTCGCAATTGCCCCGGTGATGCAGGTGTAATCGAGTCGTCTTATCGGACACCCCGTTCCATTAACGTTTCATT
>NZ_DGMV01000018.1:36256-42353 GCF_002388575.1 Marinimicrobium sp. UBA4509 | reverse complement strand
AGATCAAGTCTGAACTACTACACTTTAACAGCGATCGGGGTTCGCAGTTTACCAGCCACGCTTTTATCAGCGTTCTGAAACGTGAAGCGAGGGGATTACAGCTAAAAAGAGTCCCGATAAATCTTCGGTCTCACTCTCGGCCCAGGCAAATAAATCTTGATGAGGTTAATGCGATTAATTCAAGTTAACGGTAGTAGTCCGCAATAAAACGACACTCCCAATCTCTTCCTGTTTCATATTCCGCCAAGTCTTTCAATGTAGAGTAGAAACGCTTCTTGGGAAGATTGGCTAGATGGCCAGTATGCTCTTCTAACTCTGGAATCTCTTCATCAACCCGGTCAGAGAGTCTCTGGAAGACCTCCGGTCCCGGTGACTCCCTGCCGGAAAGCTCTTCCTCATAGATCAAACAAAGCCGATCATAAGGATTATTTTCTTCATTCGTAGCTCCACTATTACAGGCGTTTGCCGATAACAGCAGGAAAATGGATAGAGCCCGAACATTTGTTTTTATACCACTATTCATCATCACCTCCTTTTACATGGCAAGCTCATGTCGCTCTTCATGTATCAGCCATACTTTTCGATCATTTGCCCCACGAAAAGGATCAACCAAAAAATATGAAACAACATGAACCGGAACAAAGGAGGCGCCTATTCGTGATTTACCTATCTCTTCCCGTTGCCAGAGTTCATCTCCTCCGCGCGCCAAAATTCGATGCGTGGTTTTTCCCAGACTGATTCCCGTTGCCGCCGCACTGAAGATAAGCCCTGCCCCACCCGATACAAAGCTTGCCCCTGCACCTGCTAGGGAAGTGAGAAGCGGGTAATCTCGACCGCCCATTAGGCGGTTATTGAGCATGAACGTATAGTTGTTCTCTATGACGCTGGGTAATGTCATCGCTTTTCGGTGCGCGACGCAATTCTCTTGTATTGCCAGTTTCTCGACAGGAGTCGATGGCTCATAAATCCAACGGCCGTTCAAAAATTTAGAGTGGGCAAGAAGGAAGGGCTTTTGACCGGAATTTTGCAGATACCTTTTTAAGCCAATCAAATCGCCTAAGGTTTTGATTCCCGTTTCTGGGCGAAGCTCGTCTAGATGCTGGAGAACAGATGGCGTCATAATTAATTTCCTTTTAATTTGTAGCTGCTAAAATCGGAGGATAAACTGCGGTGAAAGAATACCTCTGAGGTCAAATGAGTTCAACCCCTTACGGAGTGACACAAATCACATTATGTGCTGTATGAACGGCTTACCACGCTGATGCCATGGACCAGTTACCTTGAAATCAACCAACTCCCAACTCATGGTCTAGCATGCCTCCCTATTTTCCTGGATCGGCCCGGCAGGTGACAATCATCAGCAGTGAGCAATGGTAACTGTCCGTAAGGAACGACAGAATGGAAGAACTTGACTTTTTTTATCTGACACCAATAAATCAAAATGCGTCGATTTTAACGACTTCGCGGCGACCAGAGTCTGTCAATGTTAAAGGCTCGGTGCTGGAGAAGCAGTTTTCCCTTCCCAATGGCTGGCACCTCATCTTGACGACGGCAGATTCACCGTACGATGAGGCGCTTTACATCACAGTGATCGACCAGCACTTTGAGGTAACAGATCAAATCGAAATTTCCAGCGCGCTGGTGCCTGGAATACTTGAAGATGTAGAAGTTCAGAGTCATAACCGTTTGAAGTTTTCGTTTAACAAAGCGGACCCGTACATCCTCACTATTGACCCCAAGGGCTTCATAATCCCGAGATCAAGTGATAAGGGTAGAAGGCCCCTTAGGACGATTTTTAAGAAGAAGTACTTGCACATTCACTGAGAGGTGAAAACTATGGCTATTCCCAATACTGAGAGTATTCAGCGCAAACCGACCCACCCTGGTGAGATGCTGAGGGAGGACTTTATCCCGGATTACGGTTTAAGCGTCGTTAAGCTCGCCGAGCTCCTGGGGGTCTCTAGCCAGTCTGTGAACGAGTTGTTGCGCGAGCGCCGCTCGGTCAGCCCCGAAATGGCTCTGCGACTGGGCCGCCTGTTTGGCAACTCTCCCGAGTTTTGGCTGAACGCGCAGAGAGCCGTTGATCTATGGGAGGCCTCCCAGTCAGCTAAAGATGAGGTGGCCCGAATCGAGCCTCTGAACGCCGCTTAGCAAACGAACTTGTTCACTCGGGTCGGCGCAGTGCGCCGACGGCGACTACCAGAAAAGCAACATTTTAGGGTATATAACCTATCAATCTACAACTTACCGGTAGTTTTATGGGAAATAACCGGAAATATATAAATTATCTTGTCTTTTTTACAGAACCACCGGATTTATATAATCGCTCATTGAGCTCGCCACCATACACAACCGACAGATAGCTCTAGAGCCAGCCTCCTGGGATTTCACTTTTGTTACCACTCCATGAATTTTCTGTGATTGGACTCCCGCAGCCCCCACTGTCACCAGAGCTTCAAAATGCGTCCGTAACATCCTCTGACCATCGACGATTTCGTAACATCAGAGGTAAAGGACAACATGAACGTTTTCAGAGTATTTGCATTGAGCCTGCTCGCGCAGGCGGTACTGGTAGGTTGTAGCGGCGACGACGGGGACGTCGGCCCGAGGGGTGAACTGGGTGAGCAAGGCCCTCAAGGGGAACAGGGTCCACAGGGTGAACCGGCGCCCAAAGCCATCGACCTGACCATCCTGCACATGAACGACCACCATTCCCACATCGCCGCCGAGAGCTTTGACTTTGACGTGACCGGGTTGGTAGATGCCACCAATGAGGCCGCCGATGCCGTCACCGAGGTTGAGGTGACCTACGGCGGCTTCCCGATGCTGGTCAGTCTGTTCAATACGGTGGCCGGCCAACACGAAAACGTCCTGAAGCTGCACACGGGGGACGCCATCACCGGCACACTGTATTATTCGCTGTTCAACGGCGCAGCCGATGCGGCGGTCATGAACGAAGTCTGTTTCGACGCCTTCGCCCTGGGCAATCATGAGTTCGATGATGGCGACAGCGGCCTGGCGACCTTCCTGGACGCCCTGAATTCCACCGCCTGCGAAACCCCGGCACTGGCGGCCAATGTGCAGCCGGCCGAAGATTCAGCCATTGCCGACGGCTATATTCAGCCCTACACCATTGTCGAACGAGACGGTGAGCAGATTGGCATTATCGGCATTGATATCGCCGGTAAAACCAAGAACTCATCCAACCCCGACGAAGGGACTGAGTTCCTGGACGAGGTGACGACGGCCCAGGCCAACATCGACACCCTGTCCGAAATGGGCGTCAACAAGATCATTCTGCTGACCCACTACCAGTATCAGAACGATCTCGATCTGGCAGCCAGCCTGAGCGGCGTCGACGTGATTGTTGGCGGCGACTCACACACGCTGCTCGGCGACGAGACCTTTGCGGAACTGGGCTTTAACCCGGCCGGTGACTACCCGACGCAGGTGAACAACGCCGATGGCGAGCCCGTCTGTGTGGTTCAGGCCTGGGAGTACGCTCACCTGATGGGCAAGCTTCACGTCAGTTTTGACGAGGCCGGCGTGGTCTCTTCCTGCGCTGGTATGCCGCTGATGCCCATCAGCGATAACTTTGTCTATGAATATAATGAGGAAGAGACGCGCAGCCTGAACGCCGCCGATCAGTTCTCCGTGGTCCGGGCGCTGACTGCCCACCCGGAAGTGGTGGTTACCCAGCCAGACGCGAACACCACCAACCTGTTGTCGATTTACGACGCTCAGGTCAGTGTGCTGGAACAGACCGTGATTGGCAGCAGCGCGGAAGACCTGTGTCTGGAGCGTTTTCCGGGACAGGGGCGTTCTTCCCTGTGTGATGCCTCGGCGACCTATGAGCGCGGCAGCGACATTTCCAATATTGTTGCCAAAGCCTTTCTCACGGTGACACCAACGGCCGATATTGCCATTCAGAATGGCGGCGGTGTGCGGGTGGATGTGGAAACCGGCCCCTATACCATTGCCGATGCGTTTACCCTGTTGCCCTTCTCCAACACGCTGGTAACGCTGGACATGACCGGTCAGCAGATTATCGATGTGCTGGAAGACGCGCTGGCCAATGCCCTCGACAACGGCGGCTCCTCCGGCTCCTACCCCTACGCCTCCGGCCTGCGTTTTGAAGTAGATGCATCCCAGGGGAAAGGCAGCCGCGTGTCCAACGTGGAAGTGAACTCACAGGTAGCCGGTGACTGGACCGCCATTGATACCTCGGCCACCTACACCGTGGTCACCAATGACTTTATCGCCTCCGGGCAGGATGGCTACGATACCTTTGCGATTCCCTTCGACGCCGGCGATTACGAGGATACCTTCACCGAATACGCCCAGGGCTTTATCGATTATGTCGAAGCACTGACCGCTGATGGCCAGAACCTGATCAAACTGCCCGAAGCCGAGTACTCCACTCAGCGCTACATCGACTCCGGTGGCTGCGACCACAGCGCTGTGGCGACTTGCGCGGACGACAATAACCTATAAACGCGGTTGATCTACCCTGCAAAAGGCTCTTCGGAGCCTTTTTTTATGCCTGCCCCCTAATAGTCACCCCGACTCGCATCGCTCCCACGTCTGGTTTATAGTGGCACCCTACCGATTTCCACACTCAGCCCGTACCCAATAAACAGGCGAGCAATAACATCCCAACGGCAATGTGAACTTTCCCATGACTGTAAATACCCCTCGTATTTTCGCTGTTTTCGCCCTGGTGCTCCTGGGCGCCCTGTCCACTGCGTGCTCTGACTCCGACCAGGGCGCGGAAAAGCCCACCTCGACTCAGCCAGGCGACCTGCTGGGCTCTGTGCTGATCTTCTCCAAATCCCCCGAGTGGCAGCACGAGTCGATCCCGGCCGGGGTCCAGGCAGTGACCGATCTGGTGGAGGCACGCGGTCTGACAGCAGAGGCAACGGATGACGCCAGCGTGTTTACCGATGAGCAGCTCCAGACGATGGCGGCGGTGGTGTTCGTCAACACCCGCGGAGATGTGCTCAACGCACAGCAGCAACTGGCGTTCGAGCGCTACATCCAGGCGGGCGGCGGCTTTGTGGGCATCCACTCGGCGGCGGACACCGAGGGCGACTGGCATTGGTATCGCCGCCTGCTGGGCGCGACGTTCAAATCCCACCCCAGCGACCCGGCGGACGTGCAGGCGGCCACCATCAAGGTGGTCAACTCCCATCACCCGGCCACCGAAACGCTACCGGCGCAGTTCCGGCTGGCGGACGAGTGGTACGATTTTCAGCAGCTGTCCGATCGCCGCACCGACCTGCTGACCCTTGACGAGCGCAGCTACCAGGGCGGCCAGCACGGCGCTTACCACCCTATCGCCTGGTACCACGACTTTGACGGTGGGCGGGCCTTCTACACCGGCCTGGGCCATACCATCGAGATGTTCAGCGAACCGTTATTTTTGAAGCACCTGGACGGGGGGCTTGAGTATGCCCTGGCCGAACGTCGGCCGCTGGATTACGCCGAGGTGAAACCGGACCCCCGCCGCTTCAAGCGCGACATTCTGGTGGATGACCTGAACGAGCCGGTGAGCTTTGATGTGACCGAGGACTACAGCGCCGCCATGATCGCCCAGCGCCAGGGCAAGCTCTTCTGGGTGGATGTAGGCACCCGGGAAATGACCGAAATGGCCGAGTTTGAAGTGTTCGCGCCTGCCAAAAACATCGAGTTTGGCCTGATTGCGGTGGCCTTCGACCCCGACTTTGCCGAGAACGGGCTGATCTACGCGATGTACAACCTGCCGGACGAGAGCGGCGAGCACGATCTGCTGCAACGGCTGGCGCAGTTCAAGGTGGACGAAAAAACCGTGGACATGGCCTCTGAGCAGGTGTTGATGGACATCCCCAACGACGACACCTGCTGCCACACCGGTGGCAACCTGGAGTTTGACCAGCACGGCAACCTGTTCGTCGCCCTGGGGGACAATGCCAACCCCTTCGAGTCCAACGGCTCCGGTCCGATCAACAACACCGCCGAAGGCACGCATCACGATGCCCTGCGCAGCGCGGGCAACACTCAGGACCTGCGCGGCAAGATCCTGCGTATCCAGCCGGACAAGAACGGCGGTTACCGCATT
>NZ_DGMV01000018.1:26255-36137 GCF_002388575.1 Marinimicrobium sp. UBA4509 | reverse complement strand
CGAACGGCGGTTACCGCATTCCCGAGGGCAACCTGTTCGAGGACCCGGAACAGGGCCGCCCCGAAATTTATGTGATGGGCACCCGCAACCCCTACACCATCGCCGTGGATGAGAGCACCGGCACGCTCTATTACGGCGATATCGGCCCCGACGCCAAGGAAGAAACGGCCGATTTCGGCCCGCGCGGCTACGATGAAATCAACAAAGTGACCGAAGCCGGCAACTTTGGCTGGCCCACCATGGTGGGCAACAATATTCCCTACCGCATGTACGACTACGAGAAAGAAACCAGTGGCAAGCTGTTCGATCCCCTGGCGCCAGAGAATTTCTCGCCGCGCAACACCGGGCTGAAGGTACTGCCACCGGCCCAACCGGCGCTGATCTGGTACCCCTACAACAACTCCGAGCGCTTCCCCGAACTGGGACAGGGCGGCCGCAACGCCCTGGTGGCCGGTGTCTACCCGAACTCCGGTGAGTTGGCCTACCCTGCCTACTATCAGGGTAAGTTGATCATCGGCGACTTTATGCGCAGTTGGATCAAGGTCGTCACCCTGGATGAGTACGACAGTGTAGTCAAAATCGAAGACCTGGCCCCGAATGTCGACTTTGCCGGGCCGCTGGACCTGAAAATTACCCCCGATGGCCGCCTGTGGGTGTTGGAATACGGCTCCCAGTGGTGGGCTGGCGGTAAAGAGGCCAAGCTGAGCGTGGTGGAATACGACGCGAACGCTGACTTGGGCGAGCTGAACGACGATGAGGTAGCCTCCGGCGCTGGCAACGACGGCATCGGGCATGAAGCCCAGCTTGAGATCGCCGAAGGTAAAGCGGCCGCCAAAGACACCAGCTGTGTGGCCTGCCACCAGGAGCGCGCTGACTCCGTGGGCCCGAGTTTCCTGGCCATCAAGCAGAAGTACGGCGACCTGGATGACCCCACGGCCTACATCGCCAGCGCCATCGCCAATGGCAGCTCCGGCAAATGGGGCGAACACGCCATGCCTGCGCATAACTTCCTGGAACAGGAGACCCGGGAGAAATTGGCGGCCTACATCTTATCCATCACGCCGGAAGGCGAGGAATAAAAGCGCATCGCGCGTCGCTTGAGACGAAACGACTATGCCCGCATTGTTTGAAGAAATCGACAGCCAGAACTCCCCGCTCGGGGAGATCTCCCTGCGCCGTCGCCGCATGCCCGCCTTTGGCGACCGGGACATCTATGAGGTCAAGCTGGGCGATGAATTCCTGATGTCCAGCATGTTTGTGGAAGCCGAAGAAGCCCTGTCCACGCTGGGCCTGGCGGCCGTGGAGGGCGACCCGCTCAGTGTTGTGGTGGGCGGCCTGGGCCTGGGCTATACCGCTGTGGCGGCACTCAAGGACGAGCGGATTTCCGAGCTGTTTGTGGTCGAGGCCCTGGATACCGTGATTGGCTGGCATCGCGACGAAAAAGTGCCGCTCGGGAAAATACTCAATGCCGATGCGCGCAACCACTACGTGCTGGACAGTTTCTTTGACCTGGCAACGGACCCCGAGGCCGGTTTTGACCCGGAAGACCCAACCAAGCGTTTCGATGCGATTCTTCTGGATATCGATCACTCCCCCACCGAATACCTGAATTCCGGTAACGCCGGGTTTTACACCTCGGAAAACCTGGGGCTGATGGCGGCGAAGCTCAAACCCAAGGGTGTGTTCGCCATGTGGTCCCAGAACCTGCCGGAAGCGCGCTTTGAAGCCTTGCTGAAAACAGTGTTCGAGCGTGTGGAATCCAACGTGGTTTCTTTCTATAACCCGTTTCAAAGCGGCGAATCGACCAACTCGGTGTACGTCTGCATGAAGGGCAACTAAGACAGGCAATCCGGGAGTCAGGGGTAAAGCCGCTGCCATAGCCTCACGGCCGCTTGTGGGTTAGGATGAGGATTGCACATTTGCCTCATCCACCCAGCCCGAGGAGAGACTGCCCCTATGGATCCCCATCCCAAGCATCCGCGCGAAAAAGCCCTGAAACTGAACCTGGAGGACACCCGGTACGGCTCCTTTGCCGAAATTGGCGCGGGGCAGGAGGTAGTACGGTGGTTCTTTCAGGCCGGAGGCGCAGCGGGCACGATTGCAAAAAGTATCTCCGCTTACGATATGACGGTGAGCGATGCCATTTACGGCAAATGCGCCCGCTACGTCTGTCGGGAGCGACTGGAATCCATGCTCACCTACGAGTACGACCTTACCCTGGAGCGCCTGGCGCTAGACCGGGGTGAGAGTACCGCCTTCTTTTCCTTTGCCAACACCGTCTCCGCGCGCAACTACCATGGCACCAACGAGTGCCATGGCTGGCTGGGGATACGCTTCCAGGCCGAGCCCGGCGCCCAGGCCAGCGAAATCATTATTCATGTGCGCATGCTCGACAGCGAAAACGCGTTGCAGCAGGAGGCCCTGGGCATCGTCGGCGTGAACCTCGTCTATGGCGCCTGCTTTTTGAGCGATGATCCGGACCTGCTGGTGCAATCGCTGCTCGACGGCCTCAGTGTGAATCGCCTGGAAGTCGATATGGTGGACTTCTCCGGCGCAGCCTTTGAGCAGGTGGACAATCGCGTTCTCAGCCTGCGCCTGGTTCAGCTGGGCCTGAGTGATGCCGCCATGTTTGCCGCCGACGGCCGCGTGCTTCAGCCCTCCGAGCACCTGCGCAAGAAATCCGTGCTGGTGGAGCGGGGACGTTTTCGCCCGGTGACCCATGTGAATATCGACATGCTCGACTCCGCATTGACCGCCATGGAAGCCGAGACCGGAGCCGAATCCGGAGAGACGGTCGCCATTATGGAAATGGCCCTGAAGAACCTGAACGCCGGGGGCGACGTCGATCTGGACGATTTCATCAGCCGGGCCGAGGTACTGGAGGCCGCCGGCCACACAGTGATGATTTCGGACTACCCGGAATACCACCGTCTGGCGTCTTACCTCAGCCGGAACACCCAGGGCCGCATCGGCATTACCATGGGCGCCCACAGCCTCGCCGAGCTGTTTGAGGAAAGCTATTATAAAGACCTTCCCGGGGGCCTTTTGGAAGGCTTCGGCCGGCTGTTCAAAAACAAGGTCAAACTGTATATCTACCCCTATCGCGACCCGAACACTGCCCAGTTGATCAAAGCAGACAACCTTGAGGTTCCCAAGCCCCTTCGCCACCTCTACCAGCACCTGTTGGACAATAGCCATATCGTGCAACTGGAGCGGTACAACGAAGACTACCTGGATATTTTCTCCCCGAACGTGCTTGAACAGATCGGCTCTGGCCAATCCGGGTGGGAACATCAGGTTCCGGATGTGGTGGCCCAGAAAATCAAACGCCAGAAGCTGTTTGGCTACCATTGACACAAAAAAAGAGGGCCCGCAGTAAGCGAGCCCTCTTTTTTCGCGTGCCAGCCTCACTGCCCCCCCCTTATTCGGCAATCGCATCCTCAGGAATGGTGGTTTCCGCTTCCGGGTCCGTATTGATCGTATTGCCGTTCTGAACAATCTTGACCATATACCAGTAGGTTTTACCTGGCTCCAGAGCCTCATCCAGGTAAGTACCGTTCATGCCGGCACCGGCAACGATACGGTCGCGCCCCAAGAGCTCCTGCACGTCGTTCCGGTATATTTCGATATACGTAATTTCCGGCTCAAAGTATTGAAGATTCCAGGAGACCTGAACGGAGGTACCGTTGACAATGGTGGCCGTCAAGTTGGTCACGGGCACTTCATCGACAAAAGGCTTTCTGATTTCGCCTTCGGCCTCGGTGTTGGTGGTTTCGCCATCGTGCACCACCTTGAACATGTACCAATAGGTTTTGCCGGCTTCGGCGGTTTCATCGACAAAGCTGCCACTGGTGGCGGCACCGGCGAGAATACGCTCGCGATCATCAAAATTCGCCTGATCATTGCGGTAGATTTCAATATAGGTAATCTCGCCGCTGAAATTCTCCAGTGACCAGTTCAGCACGATGTTGGTATTGTCGAACTCGGTGGTCAGGTTGGTCATCACCGACCCCAGGCCTTCGCTGTTGTTGAATACCGCCTCGTAGCTGGTAGCCATGGCCGCGGTATCAAACTCATAGATGAAGTCCGCAGATGCTTCGGCACGATCACCATCCAGCCATTGAGTGAACTCATCGCCTTCGTTAGCCAGCGCTTTGAGCGTCATCGGGGCACCTTCAGGATACTCGAACGCTTGTGAGTAAGTGCCTGCTTCGGGCGTGGGTGACGACACACTCATGGCAAAAGTTGGTTTCAGCGCACTGACTAGGGGTGCCACTGAATTGACCCCGCTCAGCTCCTCCAGCCCTTCCGCCACCAGGCGTGCCATTTCGACGGCGCCCTGCTTCTGAAAGTGCACGGTGTCCGAGGCGGCCGTGGCGTTTCCGTATTGGTCGGCACCGAAGCCCATGTAGTAAAACTCGTTAGCGTAGTCTTCGCCAACCAGTTCAAGTAGCGCTTTGTTTTTTGCGTTGAGGTCAACCAGCGGCACGCCAAGATCGGCGGCCAGCTCACGGGTGACCACCGGATGTTCATGGTAAGCATCGTAGGGAACGCCGTTTTGCCATTGGTTGCGACGCACCGTGGTCACAAAGATGGGCGTTGCGCCCAGCTCCCGGGTCTCTTCCGCGAAATTGGTCATATAGCCTTCGAACACACCGCCGGTGGGCGCTCTGCGCTCCTCATCCTGCGCTCGGTCGTTAATGCCGAACTGAATGAAGACGAAATCACCTTCCTGAACGCTGGCTTTGACATCGGCCCAGTGGTTTTCATAGTAGCTTTTTGAGCTACGCCCACCCAGGGCCCGGTTGTCGATGGTGATTTTGGATTCATCAAAGTAATGCTGAAACACTTGCCCCCAGCCGGTTTGCGGGTAGTAACCGTCGGCGTAATCGGCAACGGTCGAATCACCAATCAGGTAAGCGGTCGCGGCCTCAAAATTGAACTCAGGCACAACCCCGTTGAAAGCGGCGATCAGGGTGAGCTTTCCAACCGGCATGGTCGTCTGATACAGGTTGACTTCACTGGCCACCTGGCCAGCGGTATACCAGGCGTCAAAGGTATCGCTATCCCCAGCTCTCACCTTGAGGGTCAACGGCGTACCCGCCGGGTAGTTGTTCCCCTGGGTGTAAAGGCTGTCGCTGGCGCCCTCCTGCTCGACCGTCAGGGCGTATCGTTGCTTTACTCCGTCCAACAGCGTCATCAGGGACTCATTACCATTCAGTTCTTCAAGGCCTTCCACCACCAGACGAGCCATTTCCACAGCCCCGGACTCCTGGAAGTGAGTGCCATCGTTGCTGCCCTCGGGGTAATTCTCGTACTCGCCAGCGTCCAGAATCAGGTAGAGGTAATGCGATGCCTGCTCTTGCCCAAGGGAGTTCACCAACTCCCAGGATTTGGCGTTCAGGTCGATATAGGCAGCGTCCAGATCCGTCGCCACTTTGGCCATGGAACCTGCATAGTCATTGCCTTCCTCGGTGAACACATTGCGCAGTGCACCGTCGCGGTAGGCATTCATGACCATCGGGCTGACCAGTATCGGTGTCGCCGACTTCGCACGAGTCTCTTCCACGTATTCGGTCAGATAGACTTCGTAATCGTCTGTGGAGGTATAGCGCTCTTCTTTGGTCCAGTCCCGGTCGTTGTGCCCAAACTGGATCATCACATAGTCGCCCTCGTCCACCTCGGCCAGAACGTCATCCCAGATGCCATCGACTTTGTAGCTTTTGGAGCTGCGACCACCTCGAGCCCGGTTGAGAACCTCAATGTCACTCTCATCGAAATAATGCTGGAGAACCTGACCCCAGCCTGCCTGTGGATAGGAGGACGAGTTATAGCTGGCAACCGTTGAGTCCCCGACTACAAACAGCTGAACATCGGCACCCGGCTCGTCAACCACTGGCTCCTCTGCCTGGTCCTCTTCGGTCTGCTCTTCTTCGTCCGGGACATCCTCGTTGCCCTCTTCTTCCTCTTCGGGAGCGGTAGGTGTGGTCGGTGTTTGCGGCTCACTGGGAGTGTTGTCGGGGGTGGAGTTACTGCCCCCGCCGCATCCGGCAAGTGCGATGGTCAGGAGTAGCAGCCATAGGTATTTATTCATGTTATTCCTCTTGAATTTTTATGTTATGTAGTAACAACCTGAAAGATCAGCCAACTGATTCACCGCACACTATTATTCTATTTTAGGTCATTTGCAAGCATTTTAGATCATTTAAATTAATATTAAGTCATATAATCATTATCAACTAATGATGTATTAGTTATTATTGGCGATTTGATCATAATCAATCAGAATATCTGAGCTCGAATAAAATCAGAGTGGTTGTCAATATTTGAAATTAGTGGCGTTGTTATTTATTAGGATTATTTATAAAGGGGTGCACTCGTGATAAAGGTTTTCGATGCTATATAGTGACAAGACAGCACTTGACTTCATTCCTACGAGCAACCCATGAAAAGCATACTGTTTGACCTCGACAACACCCTGCTGGACAGAGCGAGCTCCCTTATCGGATTCTGTCACTGGCAAGCCACTAGCTCACTGGGAATCGACAACTCGGAGAAGTTTGTGGGACGGTTTGTCGAGCTCGATAGCAATGGATCGGTTTGGAAGGACCAGGTTTACCAATGCCTGAAAGGCGAATTCTCTATTCCACAGAGCGTTGACGAGCTGGTGGACGAGTACCTTAACCACTTTCGAAATTTTTGTGCCGAAAGACCAGGGGCTTCGGATGCAGTTCGGCAGCTTGCTCGCGAAGGCTATAAAATTGGCTTGGTCTCTAACGGTAAAAGCCCTTTCCAGGAAGAAAACCTATCAGCGCTCGGCATAGCCGACTTCTTTGATTCGATTATCGTTTCCGAGGCAGTAGGTTGCCGAAAACCTGACCCCAGCATTTTTGAGCTGGCCTGCAAGGAGCTGGCGGTTTCGCCGGATCAGTGCATTTTCA
Organism: Marinimicrobium sp. UBA4509; assembly: GCF_002388575.1. Lineage (NCBI taxonomy): Bacteria > Pseudomonadati > Pseudomonadota > Gammaproteobacteria > Cellvibrionales > Cellvibrionaceae > Marinimicrobium > Marinimicrobium sp. UBA4509. The sequence goes on along the minus strand of NZ_DGMV01000018.1, from coordinate 29,196 downwards.
TCGGAGACAACCCAGTTGCCGACATCCGGAGCGCTGCCAAGGTCGGCATGTATACCGTTTTTATTCCCAGCGAACTTTATGGCGACAGGTGTGCCGAAGCGGATGCTGTTTGTCGAAGTTACGCTGAGTTGTTGTCTATTATTGAAAACGCTGAAAGCAGATCAATCTCTCAGCAGTGATCATATTTGAATTTCATATAGGTAATACCCGGACTCAGCACCAACCGCCAGGCCAGCTCCACGTCATCGTCGAATAGAGGATCATAGCGTTTGACTGTGTCCATCAGGGACTCGAGCCAGAGATCATACAGAAACGGGGGAACATCCAGGCCTTTGCAGCTGTGATTGGCGGCGATACGCTCAAGCACGTTATCGACCGATCCACTCGCATAAAAGGTCAGCAAACTGTAGAAGGACTTTTTCAACATGGTGCGCTGCTTAACCATATCCGTATGGCGGAATTTGTGAGACACCAGAGGAGAGGCAGCAAGGAAACGATGGTAAAAGCCCTCAAAAAACGGCTGCCCGTCCCGTACTCCAACGGCTACGCGTTCATAGCTTTCGTCAAACAACCGTTCGTAGCTCATCGTAGACTCCGAAGGTATGCCACAGCCGGGCTGACGCCTGAAGCTGCATTTTCCTATGCAAGGGCTGATTCCTGTTGTTTAAACCTCAAGTGTCGTTCATATTTACCTAATGACCAACGTTAAACGACGTTTATTTGAGCTGTATCAACACTGCGCGAGGAAAGTGCCATGAACTTTTTTGAAGACCACCTCAACGAACTCAACCTGCTGGCCCTGTTCGACTCAGCATCCTCTCAGGAGGGCCTCAAAGTACACCAGCACTCCGCCGACCCCGCGATGGTGGCCGCAGCGGAGCAACTCCACCAGAAGGGCCTGATTACCCAGAAGGACGGTGGGTATCTCACGCCGCTAGGCAGTGACGTCGTGGAGCATGTACAGAAAATCCAGGCCGTGCTTCGTAGCAGCTGAACACCGACGCCGGGCAATTTTTCGCCCCCTGTCTATAATCAGAGGTGCCGTTCGACCAGTTACCGGGGCTGACTGACCGGGCCCTACTCGTATCTGGACACCATGAGGGCACACTGATGACCGACACCATCCTTTTGGGTACCCGTAAAGGTACCGTCATGATCGACCGACGGGGGGCGGGCTGGCGACCCCGTCCTATCCTTCACGCCGGCGTTCCGGTCTGCTATGCCGCCCGGGATCCTCGCGATGGCACTCTCTGGGCCTCCCTGGATCACGGCCACTGGGGGCCCAAGCTGTCTCGCTCGCGGGATGGCGGTAAGACCTGGGACGATATCTCGTCGCTGAAGTACCCGGAGGGTGCGCGTCATATCGCCCAGGTACTGCCCACCCCAGATTTCGATCCCGAGGCGCCCGCCGGCACACCGGAATACGCCAATGCGACGGTGTACAAGATCTGGCATCTGGCCTTTGGCGGGCCGGACCAGCCCGGTCGACTCTACGCCGGCACCATCCCCGGAGGGCTGTTTGTCAGTGATGACGGCGGGGATACCTGGGAGCTAAACCGGCCGCTGTGGAACCATGAGAGTCGCGGCGGCGATCTGTTTGCCGGGGATGCCACCAGTGAAAACCAATGGGGTGGCACACCCGCGAGTATTGATTACGGGGTGTTTGAGCCGGGCATTCATTCCATCATTGTCGATCCGCGCGACCCGAATCACTTGCATGTGGCGGTCTCCTCCGCCGGGGTGCTCGAATCGACGGATGGCGGCAAAACCTGGGCCGGGCGCAACCGTGGCATGCTGATGGACTATCTGCCGAACCCAGAAGCCGACTGGGGGCACGACCCGCACTTTGTAACCCAATGCCCCGGCCAGCCGGACCACCTATGGCAACAGAACCACTGTGGCGTGTTCTACAGTGACGACGGCGCTCAAAGCTGGAAGAAGGTCAGCGACCCGGACACGGGCGTAAACTTTGGCTTCCCGGTGGCCGTGGATGAACAGGATGGCCGCACCGCCTGGGTGGTACCGGGCCGGAGCGACGCCCAGCGTATGACCATCGACGGCGGACTGTTTGTCGCCCGTACCGAGGATGGCGGCCAGTCCTGGCAGGCACTGCGCAACGGCCTGCCCCAGGAGAATGCCCACGACATCGTGCTGCGCCACGCCCTGGACGTCTCAGGTGATTGCCTGTGCTTTGGCAGCACCACCGGCAATGCCTACCTGTCGGAAGACCGAGGCGAAACCTGGCAGTGCCTGGGCAACAACTTTCCGCCCATCTACTCCGTGCGGTTTGGTTGACCTCTATGCCTACGGTAAAGATGACCTCACACCTGTACCGGTTCTTTCCTCAATTACAGGACCGAACGCTGACCGCACCGCCCGGCTCGGTCGCCGAAGTGCTGCACGCCATTAATGAGCAGGCGCCCGGTTTCACCGACTATGTGCTCGACGAACGGGGTGTGGTGCGGCGACATGTAAAACTGTGTATTAACGATACCATCGTGATTGATCGAAAAACCCTCGCGGATCAGGTTGAAGACGGTGATACTCTGTTTATCTTTCAAGCGCTGAGTGGCGGCTGATGATCTTTCTGTATTCAACGCTTTTCCTTATCGGCACAGCCCTGATTGCGCTTCGGCTGGCAGACGAGCACGCAGACCGTGCAGAGTGGGTAAGATTGGCGGCACTGCAACCTGAACGCCCGGCACCATATGATCCCTCCTTGGTTTCGGAGTTGCCTGAGCCAGCACAGCGGTTTTTCAACTTTGCCATCACCCCCGGCACACCGCTCTATCGCGTGGCGAAATTACGTATGGAAGGGCAGTTCAGCCTGGGATCAAAGGCAGCGCCCAATTATCAACCAATGCGTGCCGAGCAGATACTGGCTGCTCCGGAGGGATTTGTCTGGCGAATGCGACTGAAAGGCCCAATGCTCATGTGCGGG
>NZ_DGMV01000018.1:0-26152 GCF_002388575.1 Marinimicrobium sp. UBA4509 | reverse complement strand
CAATGCTCATGTGCGGGTCAGACTCCAGTTGCTGGACCCGCTTCCGTATTCTGGGTCTGATCCCGGTAGCGCGCCAGGGCGGGAATTCAGATCATGCCCGTTCCGCCTTTGGTCGCTATGTTGCTGAAGCGGTCTTTTGGACACCCGCCGCACTACTTCCAGGCCCAGGCATCACTTGGGAGGCGGTTGACACCGATACCGCTCGAGTAACGCTGTCGTCGGGAGGCTTGTCCCAATCCGTCAGCATTCACATGGACAAGGAGGGGCAACCCACTCATGTGTCATTTATGCGTTGGAGCAATGCCAACCCTGAGAAGACATTCCGCCTTCAACCCTTTGGCGGCATTCTTTCGGACTTCAGGGAAATTCAGGGATTCCGACTCCCCTACCAGGTCAATGCGGGAAATGGCTTCGGAACTGATGAGTACTTTGTGTTTTTCAAGGCCAGAATCAATGACATTCATTTTGACCACAATAAGCGATAGGATATGGCACTAAAAACACGCTGGATAATTTTTTAGAGGAACATTTCATGAACCCCAAGGAGAACCAATGAAAGCCTCGAAGGAATTTTGGGACAAGAGCGCACCCCGCTACGCCAAGAGCCCGGTTCGGGACGAAGCGGTGTATCAGGAAAAGTTGGCCATTACCCGGGAATACTTCCGGCCGGACTCGTCGGTACTGGAGTTCGGGTGCGGTACCGGAAGCACGGCATTAGTGCACGCGCCCCATGTCAGACAGATTATCGCCACCGACATATCGCAGAAGATGCTCGATATCGCCGAGCAGAAGGCGCGGGATGTGGGGGTTGAGAACATCCAGTTCCAGCAGGGCACATTGAATGATCTCAGCTTCGACAAAGAACGCTTTGACGTCATTCTGGGGCTCAACATTCTGCATCTGCTTGAGGATGTGGATGCCACTCTCGCAACCGTCCACAAGCTGTTGAAACCGGGCGGCGTTTTCGTTTCCAGTACCGCGCTGGTGGGCGACCTGTTTTTCCTGTGGCGATTGCTGATCCCCGTTATGCAATGGGTGGGCATGGCACCTTACGTCAATACCCTGAGCAAGGAAGCGTTACTTTCCAAACTGACCAGAGCGGGGTTCAGTATCGAGCGCGAGTGGCAGCCCAACAAGGCCTCGATCTTTATCGTCGCTCGTAAGTAGCGAGACAATGGCAGATTATTGCTCGTAGAGAACTCTGCCTTGGTAAATCGCACCCACCCGATTTGCGATGAGCTTCATAGTAAGCCGTGTCATGGGCCGTTAATATCGTTCAGCGTTGCGAGACCTGAACCGATGAGGACCAGGCCCGGATGGGGATGAAAGCCGTTCTGTTCAATGTTCATGATATTGCGTTGATTGTGACAGTCATCGCCTGTGCGCTGCTGGGCTCCCGACACATTGGCGGCTGGCGTCGACCAAAGCGCTCCGGTTATTTTTTTGGGTTGTTTTTCGCGATCAATGCGCTGGTCGCCGTGAATACCCTGATTGTCTGGGCCGAGCCCATTCGCCACCCGGTGTTTGCGCTGCTCCCCTACTTGTATCTCGTCTTGGGCGCCGTGGGCTTTCTGCTGGGGCCCCTGCTCTATTGGCAGTTGAGATCACATATGAGCCCGGGGTTCCGCTTGAGCCGCTGGCAGTGGTGGCATCTGACCCCTGCGGTGCTGGCGCTGATATACCTTTACCTTGAGTGCTTCCGTTTTCCCCACGCGGTACAACGGGACCTGCTACTGAACCTGCAGCTGTATCAGCAGCCGAACGCCTATTACGACGACTTTATTACCCTGAAGAAATTATTGCCGCTTGCCTATGGCCTGTGGTGTCTGGCCATCGTTGTTCGCTCCAGGCACGAAGTTTCAGCGACGATCGTCGACAAAGACGTCTTTCGTGAACAGAGTTGTATCGTAAGCGGCTTCACCATGGTGTGGTTGTGGAGCGCCCTTACCCACTTTGTGGGCAGCGCGCATTCCGGTCCGGTCAGCGATGCCATGGGCGTGGTCGGCAATTACGCCACCCTGGCGTTGGTCGCCTTTTTGCTCTACCGGGAATTGCTCACACCGCTCCCTACCCTCACAGCACAACAGAGCACGCCCCCGGCCAGTGCCGCCCCCATCGACGATGCCGACGTGGCGCGTATTACAGCGGCCATGACCCGAGATAGAACCTACCTGAACCCTCAGCTTACCCTGGAGCGTTTTGCGGCAAAGGTTGACTGTTCGCCGCGAGACGTCTCAACCATCATAAACCGCCGCTTCAAGCAGAACTTTCACGATTTTGTCAGTCGCTATCGCCTCGAGGAAGTAAAACGTCAGCTACGCGACCCGGCAACCAGGAATCAGACCATTACCGATATCGCCCGAGCGGCGGGATTCAACAGCAAGGCCACCTTCCACCGGTTCTTCAAGAAAACCGAAGGCATCACGCCATGCGCCTACCGGCAGAAACACCACCCGGACTATGACGGCCTGCCGGCCAGCTCTCGTACCGCCTGATCCCACCCTGTCTCAATTTCTGCAAAACGCCTATTGAGACTGTTCCTCACGCGCTCCCCACCGGAAAATCGCCCGGTCGGCCGCCACTCTCCCCGGGGAGCCAGGCGCCTACGATCTTCATTCTTATAACTTTAAGGAGTTCGTTATGTTTTCCTCTCTACGGCGACTCGCCCGCACGGTGCCCGTCTTCGGGCTATTACTCATGGCGCCTTTGTTGGCAGATGCCAAACCCTACAAAAGCGCTGAAGTGTTTACTCTGGACTCGGAGCTCTACGGCAAATACGTGATTCGCATGCGGGCCGGTAAAGGCAGCGGCCTGATCTCGGCGTTTTTCCTTTGGAAAGAAGGCTCGGAGCTCGAGGATGTATTCTGGGAAGAGGTAGACATTGAGGTGCTCGGCAAAGACGGCGCCAACGCCTGGCAGAGCAACATCATTACCGGTCTGGGCACCAAGATCACCTCTGAGGAGGTACACCCAGCGTCTGGCCTGGGGGATAGCTACCATACGTTCACGCTTGAGTGGACCCCGGATCGGGTTCGCTGGCTGATTGATGGGCAGCTGGTACGCGAAGTGAATGGCAATCAGGCCAGTGCCCTGACCAGCCCCGCCCAGGCGCGCATGAACTTCTGGCCAGCGAATATCGCCGAGTGGGTCGGCCCCTTCGATGACAGCATTCTACCGGTGCACATGTACGTGAACTGGATGGAGTATCACCGCTGGGATGGACAGAATTTTCAGCTTAGCTGGCGTGATGATTTTGATTCACTGGATCCCTCCCGCTGGGGCACCGCCGACTGGACGTTTGCGGAAAACAGCGCCGATTTCACCCCGAGCAACGTCACCACTCGCGATGGCTATCTGGTACTGAGCATGACGCACGAAGGGCAGGAAGGCTATAACGGTACGCCGCCACGAGACACCGACGGAGGTACGCCAGAACCAGATCCCGAACCGGAACCCACGCCCGGTACTATTGGCTGCAGCGTAACGGGGCTCAATCAGTGGGGGTCGGGTTATCAGATGGATGTAACGGTAACCAATGACACCAATAGCGCCATCAACGGCTGGGTCGCCACACTCGGTTTTGATCAGGACCCACAGGTGACCAATAGCTGGAGCGCCAATGTACAGGCCAGCGCGTCCGACATTGTGGCCAGCAGCCTGAGCTGGAATGCCAACCTGGCTCCAGGGAGCACCGCCACCTTCGGGGTTCTCGGCAATGCCAATGGATCGATCAGCACACCGGACTGTACCGCCACGGCCAACTGATACGCCAGAGGCGGTAGATACTGAAATAGGGCTTATCGCTAAGCCCTATTTCATCGCAGTGACCTTGAGTTTCCCCTCAGTCTTTTGCAGAGTTCAGAAAGCCATTCACTTCCAGCCAGTACATGAACGAACCAAACCACTTGTTGCTGGTCCGGTCCGGATTGCCCAGCCCAAAGCCGTGACCGCCATTCTGGTACAGGTGGAACTCGACCGGAATGCCCGCTTCGTACCAGGATTCGATCAGGCCGAATTTTCCGTTGAAGAGGAAGTCGTCGGAAGCGATGGCCGCAAACATCGGCGGCGCACTCTCTGGCACATCGACAGCATTCATACCGCCGTAAATCGGACCAATAAACGCCAGCTCGACTTTTTCGGATTCGAGTGCGGTGGCCATAGTCAGGCCTGCACCGGCAGAGAAACCAATCATGCCGATTCGTTCAGGATCAACGCCCCAGTCATCAGCGCGCTCGAGTATCATCGAATAAGCCGCCTCAACATCTGCAATCTGGTTTGACAGGTCCCAGCGCGGGCGCTCCGGTGCTTCGTTCTGTTCACCACCCTCAGAGGATTCATCGGCTTCTTCGAAGCGGCGGTTCATCTGGTTTTCAAAGTCTTCCAGGGAGGGAGCCGTGGGTTGCAGCCGGTACTTGAGGACAAAGGCATTGATGCCCTGTTCGGCCAGCGCCTCGGCCACCTCCCAGCCTTCATTGCCCATGGACAGCCACATGAAGCCACCGCCCGGCGCCACGATCACCGAGGTGCCATTGGCTTTTTCCGGATCGGCCAATACCGGCGTCAGAGTCGCCCTGGAAATATTGCGGGCCATGGGATCTCCCCACTGGCGGAACCAGCTTTCCGGCTCGGTCTGCCCTTCCACACCTCCGGTTTCCAGAGGAATGGCACCGGGCTCATCGGGGGCGTCGATCGGATACATTTTGCCGTCCTGCGCGAAGACGGCGGTGCTGAAGGCGATCAGTGCGACCGCGAGGCATTGACTCAAAAATGGGATTGGGTGTTTGCTCATGACTTTCCTGCCTTTGCATTTGTTATTGGGCTTTGCTGGGTACTTGAGCCGAGTAGGCGCTTACCTTAAAAAGAGGTCTTACCGCCCGCCTCAACTATAAGTCACCACGACAATAAGCTATGACGTCGCGCTCGTAAAGAACATAACAAATGTATACTAGTCGGTCTGACGAACTCCGTCGCAAGATAACCAGATGACTCTCTGAAATGGGGCATATTTGCCACACTATTATCCTTAAACCAGATAACGATGCCGTAATACCCCATTAACTCAGCATCAGCTGATTCGGCCGAGCGCCCCAGTCTCCATATAGACAAAAAAATAATAAAGGTTCATAATTAGAATATTGGTGAGCAGTCAGGCCGCTTTTTTGGAGGTAACTCATGGCAACTACAGCGCCCCGTCAACAGCCCGATACCGCGCCACTCGGCCCCGCCGGGCTCAAGGCGGCCTTCAATATTCTGGAGAAGTGGGACTGCAGCCTGAATGAGCAATTGGCTATCCTCAGCCTGCCCAAGGCAACCTACTACAAGTACCGCAGTCAGCCGGAAAAGGCGCAGTTGGACCGGGATCACCTGGACCGGATCAGCTACCTGCTGAACATACATGCCGGTCTGAACACGGTATTCGACAACCCGGAAAACCGTTACGGCTTTATGCGTATGAAGAACCACAACCCCTACTTCAGCGGCAAAACTCCCATGGAGGTCATCAGTACCGGCTCCCTGGCGGCGTTATATGAGACCTTCAAACGCGTGGATGCACTGCGGGGGGCACAGTGGTAGCACCGCTCGACGCTCCGGAACAGCGGGTCGAGCCGCTGGCCAGCTACCGGCTGATTCCCTCCCGGTTTCCGCCCATCACCCTGTTTGAGGATGTGGCCGACGCGGACGACTTCGAGGCGCTGTATCAGTTGCAGGCACTGACCAATCCTCGGCTACTGGCCGAGGCCGGCGACCTGGGGCTGATCCCCCGGGACGAGATCCCCTTCGGGATTCGAGGCTGCTCCTACGCCGTAGCACCGTTTACTCATGTAAACCCGGACGGCAGCCGCTTCAGCAATGGCGCCTTCGGCGTACTGTACCTGGCAGAATCCGTCACCACGGCGATTGCCGAGGTTCGCTACCATCAGCAGCGATACCTGAGTCGGGTGGAAGGTCTGCGCTATGACCGGCTGGTATTTCGCTCGCTGCTGTGCGGATTTTCGGACACCCTGCTGGATCTGACCCGGCTTCCGCCCGAGCACGCGATTTATGATCCCGAGGATTACTCCGCCAGCCAGGCGCTGGGCGCCGCCGCTCGCCAGAGGGGAAAAAAAGGCCTGAGCTATCACTCAGTGCGCAACCTGGGGGCCACCTGCTGGGCGCTGTTCACCCCACGGGGCGTCAAAAGTATGGTGCAGTCAGCACATTATGAAATGATCTGGGATGGCGAGGGAATTTCCAGCGTAAACCGAATTTCGAAACGCTAACGAGGGAGTACGGATCTGGCGAGGACTGCCATTCCATCAAGCGTGAGATAACCGGGCCTCCCTGCCCGGTTCAACATCCAATACCAGCGCGACTTACAGGCGGCTGTACCGATACAGCTCGGTCACACCGTCGGTCATGGTGCTGCAGTAGAAGTGGTCTCCTTCGGCAGCAATCACACCGCACTCGAAGTTCTCCGCCGTTTCCATGGTGTTCCAGTCGCTGTCACAGGCGTCGCGCTGACGCTCAACGTGGGTGGACTGGGACAGGAGGCGACCGGTCATACTCCAGGTGAATTCACTCTGGTACTCATCACAGGCGCCATCGGCCGACTCGGACGCGAAGCCCCCGGTCTGGTCCTCGCCCAGGGTTTCCTGACCGAGCGGCTCCCAGGAGCAGCTGCTGTCATCCAGAAGTGCCAGCTCATACTCTCCGGCGATATCACCCGGAGTGACAGGATCAGCCACTTCCATTTCGATGGACAGGTCACCACGCCAGCCGCGCTGACCCAACGCTTCCTGATACCCCATGGAAATGGGCGTCTGGGTAAGGTTCAGCAGGCCGACAAAGGTCTCAGCACAACCGGGGTTACCCATGGTCTGCATCACCGGCTCAACGGTGTTGAACATTTTCATGGGCTCGCGCAGGTTCAACGCCAGTGCCGACAGCCCGTTGGTTTCCAGCGTTTCGCCGGCCAGGTTGTTAGCGGCTGCTTCACCGGCACTGCCACGATAGACCACCAGATGCTTGCCTTTGATCGCCGCAAAGTTACCGCCCAGGCCCATCGGGTCGGGAATTTCCACCGCGGTGCCGTCTGAGGGAATGCTCAAGCCCATCATACCCGGCACAAACGAGCTGGCCATGGAGGCCAGGGCCGCCGGATTCTCAGAGCTGATGGACACCAGCACGGAGCCGTCGAGTCCGACTGGCGTTGTATCGCTGGGCTCGAGATTGAACAGCGCAATACCGGCACCACGCACCGAATCAACCATGGCGGTACCCATGGCGAGCATGGCCGGGTTATAGCTCTGGGCTTGTTGCTGCATCGCCTGCAGTTGCTCGCACTGGAACTCGGCCTGGGTGAACTGGGTCCAGAATTCGCTCAACACCGGCACGAGTTGACTGACATTCAGCCCCAGCGCGTAAGCCGCCAGCTTGTCATCCACGGTGCGGGCATAGCCCGGCACATGGCCCTGCAGCTTCTGCAAAGACGTGACCACACTGTCGTTGTTGATGTGCCAGAGGAAACTCAGATCCTGCCCCAGCTCGTTGCCGTTGACGGAGTAGCCGTCCGAGCCCATGGTGATGCGCGGCATATGGCTCGCCAGCGCGACATAGTCGTTACGACAGGCATCGCTCATGTCCTGGGCGAAATCCTGTTCAAACTCCGGGAACCAGGTGCGCAGCTCACGGCCAGTGCCATTCTGCTCGGGCGAGAACAGGGCGGTCACAATTTGCTGGAAGTCCACATAGCCCATGAACTGGTCCGCATCGGCATAGTCCTTACGCAGTTGTTTGAGGCGCTCGGTACCGGCCAGCGGCTCCGCCTGGGGCTGGCGGGCAAAGCGCAGCATCCGCGCCTCCGGCGTATCCTTGCTGTTCAGCAGAGACAGCGTCAGGCTGCGCTCATCCAGCGCCAGACCCAGCTTGATCTCCGGCTTTTCTTCATTCAGAGACCAGGCGTACAGGGTGGCACTTCCGAGGGTGCTCTGCTCCGCGGTTACGCCGGTTTCCTGCTCGGCTTCAGCCAGTACGGCCATCAGAGGCTCGGCGCTGGTCAGCGAGAAGCGGACTACCGGTGCAGCACCGCTGAAGTAGAAACCATAAGGGCCGGTGGGATTGGCACCGTAGCGATCCACCAGACCTTGCTGCCCCTGAGTGGCCGCCGTCTGAATGTAGTCATCGATCAACCAGCGTACCAGTTGTGCACCGGAACCCTCTTCGCTGGCATCCAGCAGGTCAATCAGCGGCTGGATATCATTGGGGTTCATGTTCTGAAGGGTTTTGTTGGACAGCTCGGTATAGTCTGCCTTGGTTTGCCCTACCACCACCACGGGGCTGTCCGCCGGGATAAAGGTGAGCAGTTCATCCAGCCCGTTGCCCGAGGTTCGGGAGCCTGTGAAAACGCCGGTGGCAAACGCCACGGCCACTCCCACCAACACCAATACGACGAGCGAAATTTTGGTTATTTTCTGCATAAGAGAAGATTCCTTGTTTTTCCGTATTTAACATCCTGATAAGGCGTAGGATCTGCGCGTAAGAACGCCGCCATATTCTGCCAGAAGCTCAGCCGCCGGGCCATGACCAAGTTCACGTCGCCTGAATAAACCTTTTAGCGGCGCATACGCAAACAGGCCACCCAGTGGTGGCCTGTTTACAATCCGGGGGTGAAACGGACTTAACGCGCGGGAGGTGTCACCCGGAAGTAATCGGCGTCGGCATAGGCGCCCTCGCCGCCCTCCACGAACAGACCGATTTTACCGCCCACCCAGCGGCCCCGCCGGGTTTGGAAGCGCTCACCCAGGGGCTGGTAGTCGTCGCCATCCAGACTGTATTCGAAATCGACCGTCTGATCATCGTGAAAGTGCAACCGCAGGTAAATGCGCCCCTCGCCGGCATAGGCGATGTCGCCCTGAGTCTGTTCGTCACACCCGGTGCGGGCATCGACACAGGTTTTCTGCACCAGCCGGGTCTGCCCATCGCGCTGTTCCAGCCCGATCCATCCGTAATCCTCACCAAACATGACCAGGCCGGCCCGGTCACCGTTATGCCGGGTATTCACTTCGAGCACCGTGGTCATGGTGAATGCGGGCGCGGGCACTTTCTGCATGACCAGCGCCGGGTTCAGCCAAAGGTTGTCCTCGCCATTGGGGGAGTCAAAGTCATGGGCAAAGAGGCGCAGGTGCCCCGCCCGCTCAGTCAGGGAAAACCATTCATCGTAGTAATTGGCGTTCCACTGCCACTGCACACCCAACCGCTCACCGGAGAATTCATCGGTGGTGACCGGCACCTTGACCGGGAACCCGTCCACGGGCTTGCGGTGCCGCAGCACCGGCTCCCCGAGGCCATCGGCGTTCACGTTCTGGCCCATTTCGGGCCAGTCATCGCGCCAGCGCACTGGCTGCAGGTGCACAATCCGCCCGTAGGTTTCTTTGGACTGGAAATGAATGAACCAGTCATCGCCTTCCGGGGTCTGCACCCAGGCGCCCTGGTGTGGGCCATTGACCTCTGTGTCGCCCTGGGCCAAGACGATCCGGTCCTCGTAGGGGCCTTCAACGTTCCGGGCACGGAATACCGACTGCCAACCCGGCTCAACACCACCGGCCGGGGCGAAGATGTAGTAATAGCCATTGCGCTTGTAGAACTTGGGCCCCTCCAGCGTGCGATAGCCGGGCAGCTGAAAGCCGTCAATCACGGTCTCGCCTTCGTCGTAGACTTTCGAAGCATCCGGTGCCATGCGCCGAAGGGTCAGAATGTTATTGAGCCCGGCGCGACTCTTTGCCCAGCCGTGCAACAGATAGGCTTGTCCGTCGTCGTCCCACAGCGGCGTCGGGTCGATAAGCCCGGCATCTTTGCCCGGCACCACCAGGTGCGGCTCGCTCCAGGGGCCGGCAAAGTCCTCGGCGTGAACCTGATAGATGCCAAAATCCGGGTCGCCCCAGAAAATCCAGAACTTGCCATCGTGGTAGCGCAGACAGGGCGCCCAGATGCCATTGCCGTGCTGCGGCACATCGAACACCTCGTGCGGGATTTGCCGGTCGACCGCGTGCCCCACCAGCTCCCAATTGACCATGTCTTTGGAGGTCAACAGCGGAAGGCCCGGGGCACTATTGAAGCTCGAGGAGGTCATGTAGTAAGTACCGTCGACCTGAACCACATCCGGGTCCGAGTAATCGGCGTAAATGACCGGGTTCTGGTAGGTACCATCCCCGAGGTCGGATACCCAGGGTGCGATCACCGTAGATGAGTCTGACGACGGAGTGGACTGACAGCCAAACAAAAACAGGCTCGCCGCGCCGAGCGCGGCCAGAAGTGTGCGTTGTCTCATGGTTGATTTCTCTCATTGCATTATGCTTTATTGACCAGCGGAATCATGGCACGGCGCATTCGCACTGGTCAATTTCAGGCGCAGAGCCACTTCCACCCCGGAGCGATCCACACGGGGCCATTTTTTATCCCATTGGAGTATGTATGTATTGGGGTTCGTTATTGTTGACGGGTGCGATTGCACTCAGTGCCAGCGCACCGTCCCAGGCCATGAGCCAGGAGGATTTTGCCCAGTGTATCGAGCGCTTCTCCCAGGAGGCCAAAACCCAGGGGCTGGACTCTGCGATCGTCCGCGATAGCCTGGCCAATCTGAAGTGGGTCGAGCGGGTGATTGAACTGGATCGCCGCCAACCGGAATTCACCACGCCTTTCTCTGACTACTTGGGTCGCCGCGTCACCGACCAGCGAGTGGCGGACGGTCGTCGCCTTCTACGCGAGCATCGGGACCTGCTCGCCCGGGTCGAGCGGGAGTACGGCGTACCCGCACCCTATCTGGTGGCCTTTTGGGGCCTGGAAACCAACTTTGGCCGCTACTTCGGCAAGATGTCCGTACTCGACTCGCTGGCCACACTGGCCTGCGACGAGCGCCGCAGCACCTACTTTACCCGGGAGTTGATGTCGGCCCTGCGCATCGTTGACGAAGGGGCCATTGCACCGGAGCGTATGGAAGGCTCCTGGGCGGGCGCCATGGGGCATGTGCAATTTATGCCGTCGGTGTTTATTCGCCACGCCGTGGACTATGACAATGACGGCAAGCGGGACCTATGGAACAGCCTGTCGGATGCCATGGGCTCGGCGGCCAATTTTCTCAGCAGCATGGGCTGGGACGACGAATACCGCTGGGGGCGGGAAGTCCGCCTGCCGGAGAACTTCCCGTACCTGGAAGCCGGCCTGAAACAGCGCCGCCCGCTGTCGGAGTGGCACGAGATGGGCATTCGCCAGACCAATGGCACCACCCTGCCCTCCGCGGATATCGAAGCCGCCCTGCTGGTACCGTCCGGCCATCGAGGCCCGGCTTTCCTGGTGTACGACAACTTCAAGGTGATCATGGGTTGGAACCAGTCCGAGTACTACGCCCTGGCCGTGGGCCATTTGGCGGACCGGATTGCCGGCGCAGGCACACTGAGCAAAACGCCCCCGGAAGACAGCCCGCGGCTGAATCGGGACCAGGTAATGGCCATTCAGGAAAAACTCAATGCCGAAGGCCATGAGGCGGGCAAGGTGGATGGCATCTGGGGGCCCGCTACCCGCCAGGCCCTGAGTCGATTCCAGAGTGAACGGGATCTGGTGCCGGACGGCTTCCCAGACCCGAACACACTGAGTGCGCTGGGTATCGACCGGTAACACGGACCCCCAAACACCGTCGACCCGAAACCTCCGGAAGGGTATTATTTCCAACCTTCCGGAGCCGCCAACTTTTCGTCAGGATTCCTGAAACACCCACCCGCATTCCGTCGCGCGTCAACCTTCCAGCACTTTCAGGGTAAATGTGACCATTTCATGGAAGATTGATAACTTTTTCCCTGTTTATTCTTTATGTCGATAACAAAATGTTCTTTTTAGAACCTTTTGAAACAATGATCCATGTGGGAGAATGCGCCCCGTGATCAGGAAGTTGCGAAGTCGGTCACAGACCTAGTCAGTCAAATATGGTTCCGCGGCTAATATCTCCGCAGGGCCGACGGTTAAAATATTCAGGTGTTTTACTATGAAAAAGTTTTTGTTTGCTGTTTGCGCATCCGCTCTGTTCAGTGTTTCCGCCCTGGCTTGTGAAGCGCCGGCCAATAAGCCCGCGATCCCGGATCCGGCAACGGCAGTGACCGCGCAGATGGTCAAAACCAACAATGAAGTGAAGCAGTATGTTCAAGCTCAGGAAGCATTCCTGAACTGCTCAAGCATGAGCAACCGCGAGAAGCGTCAGGCGGTGGAAGAGTTGAAAGCCTACGCCGACTCTTTCAACCAGGCGGTACGTCAATTCAAGCTGGCGTCCAACTAAGACGCGAGCTGTTGCAAGATTCGGGGCGCTTGCCCCTTGTTAGACCTGAGGCTCCGGCCTCAACCCGCTTTTCTTTTGGCCCCCGGTTTCGGGGGCTTTTTTTATCCCCGATTGCCCCATTGATGATGCGCGCTCCCCCTGGGTATCAGAAACGCATCAACTCTGAATCCTCACCAAAGAAATAGGCCTGAGTACCGTCTTTCAACCGATACTCCACGGTCAAACCGGCGTGTCCACCACCCTGGAAATAGGTCAGCTCAAACCGGTGTTCACCTTCATCCAGCCGCGCCCGACAACTCTGCTTGCGGTACCCTCGATCCCGGTTGAACCGACAGATTTCCCGCCCGTCCACCTTGGCGATAAAACCGTCGTCACTGCCAATCAGAAAGCGATACTCCCCCGGCACCAGCACCTCGAAGGTATGATCGATATCCACAAAGAAGTTGTCGGCATAGCCTATTTGCCCCAGCTTGGTGTGGCGTAGCTGGTTTTTTCGGGACAGGTCCAGGCGGTCCACCCAGAGGGTGCGCTGGAAGTCGACCTCCCGCTCCTGGTCAATGCGCCGGATGGCCTCCTTGTTCTTGACCAGCGTCAGCCCCACCACTTTGGGAACGTAGGGCGGCGTGATTCGCACCACGATAGCCAGAGCCACCAGCGCGAGCAGCAAAGTCAGTACGGTATTTTTATTCCACCAGGTCCGCATGATCATCGCACCACGTTCATTTGCCAGAGATGAAACCAGTTGCGCGCCTCGAACTGGTCTTCATTGATGGGCAGCCCATAGGTAAACGGGGAGAAGTAGGCAAACATCGCCACCACCAACACCACAAACAACCCGAGGTTCACCATGGTGTGCCGCCGGTTGGCGAGCACCTCATCGCGGAAGATATAGGTGAACAACATGGCCAGATTGAGCATGCCGAATACCAGGGGCACCAGGTAGTGATAGAGGTACATGACCCGCTCGATCTGCAATATGGCGATCATGTAGCTCGCATACAGCGTGGTAAATGCCATGACCCAGTAAAACTGGCGCTCGTCTTTGACCGGGTTGCCGTAGACAAACCGGCTGATCGCCAGCCCGAGGGACAAGATCACCCCCAGGGCAACCGAAAACCAGACAATCGGGTTGGCAATAATCTGAATGTAGCGGACCTGCACTTCGCCATCGACGGTGTTTTTATCCCACCGGTAATTGATGCTTTTGTTCCCCAGGGGCCAGCCAATCGCGTAACTGCCGTTCTCGCCGGGTTTGCAGATGTCCAGCCGGGCCACACCGTCGGAGTATTCCAGCATGTAACGCAGATTGTCCTGAAAACCGTGATAGAAGGCGCTGAGGCTATGGCTGCGACCGGCCCGCACCTCTTCGAGGTAGGGCTCCGACGCCTTGTAGGTGCGGTTGCCCACAATGTTTTCGCCCAGAGCAATATGCACATACAGAATGCTCGCAAAGACAGCCAGCAACGGCAGTACGGCCGAGGGCACAGTGGTGGCGAGTCGCTGCAGCAACGCTTTCCAGCGAAAGGCCTTGAGGTTCTCCCACTGATCCACGCCCCAGAGCATGACAAACAGCAGCAGCAGAACCGCCCCGTTGAGTTTTACCGATACCACCAGCCCCACCAATACCCCCAGAATGGCGTACTGGGGCAAGCGGATGGGTCTGGTCCTGGTGAGCACATGGACAAAGTAATAAAGTGCAGCAAGGATGAAAAAGAGTTGTATGCCCTCGAGCATGGCAGCGCGGGAGTGGACCACCAACGCATTATCAAAAATCAGCAGTGCGCTGAAACCGGCGGCGACCCAGACCCGTCGAGTGATGCGCCAGACAATACCGTAGAAAAAGAGCACGGACAGGGCCATCAGGAAGGTCGAGGCGAAGCGGAACCCGGTGTAGCTCATTCCCTCCGGGACGGCGGAGCCCTGCAGGTAATCGGTGCGGTTGAAGCGGCTTTTGTCGAGGTCTTCGTTGCCTCCGAAGAGCTTTTCCCCGGCGGCGATGAGCAGCTTGCCCAGGGGCGGGTGCAGCTCCATGAACAGGGTGCCGTCCAGGTATTTCTGTCCGGAGGTCACATGATAGTTTTCGTCCCAGAACATGGCCTTGGGCGAACCGTAGTTCACACCGTACACCAGTAACGAGACCAGCAGAACGAGAGCAGGCACCCAAAAGCGCCGAGTTCGAGCGATGGATTGCAACATGATCTTATTGTGTCGTTGTCAGGCCCAACCGTTGGGTCACGGCTTTCCATAAAGAGCGGGCAGTCTAGGGTCCGCTCGCCTCAGGGTCTGCGAACGTTATCACAATCTGCCGGGAAACAGGAGCCCCAGCCGGTCAGTCGGTTCGGCGGCTCTGCTCGGCCTGCCACTCCTCGCGGGGGACGAATTCCAGAGCCAGGGAGTTGATGCAGTAGCGTTTTCCAGTGGGCTCCGGACCGTCAGGGAACACGTGTCCCAGGTGTTCGCCGCAGGCGGAGAGCACTTCCACCCGACGGCGGCCAAACCAACTGTAATCATCCTCGAGCCGGATATTGTCGTCCTCAAAGACGGTCCAGAAGCTGGGCCACCCGGTGCCGGAATCATACTTGTGCCGGGAGTCGAACACCGGAATCCGGCACCCGGCGGTAACGTAGACGCCATCTCGCTTGTTATCCAGCAGCTCGCCGGTGTAGGCCCGCTCCGTGCCTTTTTCCCAGAGAATGTCGTACTGCTCGTCGGTCAGCAGTTCACGCCAGGTGCTCTGGTCGATCTGCTCCAGATTTTCGCCGGCTTTGATCCAGGCACGGGCCTGCTCTACGGCCGGTTGGGACGCCGCCGGCAGGGCCGCCAGCAACAGCAGCCCCAGCGTCAGGGGCAGCAGGCTGGCCAGAATTCGATGCTGATTGATGTAGCGCATATCAGGGCTCCTCGGGGGATTGAGGCTCTGTGGAGCCGTTCTCTGTCGTTAGACCAGCCCCACCCTCAAACATTCGATCAAACTTGATGGTCGGATCATCCCAATCTCCGCGAATGGTGTAACTGATGCTGGTTGCCTGGTCCACCTGCTTCTCGAACAGCTTGCTGACCAGAAATACCCCGGCCGCCGCGGGCAGCCCCGCCGCCACGGCAGTCAGGAAAGTCAGGTTACCGGCAACGGGCAGCGTCGCGATCAGCCGGGTGTCGAGGGTTTCATCCACCAGATTGGCGCGACCGGCCAGTTGCAGGCGACTGGAGGGGCTGCGTACCTGCACCGGCTCGGAAAACACCAGCGTCCCTTTGTCGAAGGTCATGAGCCCTTCAATACTGTCGTAGGCCAGACCACTTTGATAGAGGTCGGAAAAATCCAGCCGCAGCCGGCGCGCCAGGGAGTCGAAATTGAGCACCGCAAAAAGCCGCAGAATGCCGTCGCTACCGGCGGCCGGATTGCGTTTGAAGCGCCCAGAGGTCACGTTGAACCGGACGTCGCCCTCCAGCGTCTCGAGATCAAACGCCTGAGGCGCCCCGGCCCAACTGATGTCGAGCCGATAGTTGGCCGATTCACTTTCGAGAATATCGGACTGCCCCCAGCGCTGCATCACTTCCGACAGGTTGCCGGCGCGCAGGCTGGCGGCGAGGTAGGTCCGCTCGGGAGTGTCTTCAGCCTGCGACCAGAGCAGTCGGGCGCCCGTGTCTTCATCCTGGCCGGTGACGGTCAGGCCGCGAATACTGCCTTGCAACTGATCGACAATGACCCCCTGATCTCCCGGGGCCAACCGGAACTCCCACTGACCGTAATCCTCACCTCCGAGCATGAGCGACTCGATGCTGACCTGGGCCTCGGGCAGGCTCCTGGGATCAAATGGGTCAGCCAACTCCGTCGCACCGACGGCCGACTCCAGCACCGACCGGGGCAGATCAACCCGGGCCAGATGCAGCGCCAGAGGCTGCCCCGGCGCCCAGTCGAGTTCACCCGCCAGCTCGGGGTTGGTGAAGGTCAGGCGCCAGCCGCGCTCGGTGGAGACGGCCCCAAGCTCAATCTCTTCCAGTTCCAATGGGCCCAGTGAATACCGGGCCAACGCCAGGTCCACTTCGACCGGGAGCCCCTCAAAGGCGGTCTCCGGTGCCGGCTGTTCATCGTCCGCGACCAGATCCTGATAGCGACGAAGCAGATCCTGCCATCCCTCCAAATCCAGCGTCTCCATGGCGCCGCTCAGATGCACGCCGGGAGCCTCCGGCAGTTGTGCTGGCACCCCCAGGCCCACGCTGACCCGCTGCAATTGTTGCCGCTCGAGATCAATCTGGGCCCGGGCCTGCAAATGATCGTTGTAGTACAACTCGGCCTGCGCACTCTGACGTCCCAGAATCACGCTGGCGGTAAGCTCCCGGGTCTGCTCGGCCGTCTTTCCGATCGGTGCCGGGACATTCAGCGAAACTCCGCGCAGATCCGAGCTGAGCGTGAAAGCCGCCAGCTGTTGGTCGCGATGGGGCTCGGGGTCCCGGTAATGACTGAGTTCCAGCTCGCCGCCGAACGCAAATGTGCCATCCAGAAATTGCAGTGCAGGGCGCTGAGCCCACTCCGCCAACACCGCGCCAGAGGCCCGACCATTGAGATCAATGGCCGTCACCGACCTATCCTGCTCCTGCCGGCTGGCGATGGTGAGCGTGAGCGGTTCGCCAAACAGCTCCCCGGCCAGTCCCTCACTGCTCAGCCCCTGCTCATTGTCGTATCGGAGTGGACCCGACAGATCCCGTGCACTCAAATTGAGGTCGTTCATGGTCAGTCGGGGCAAGGTCAGATCCATCGCCACCTGTTGGGCGGCCCCGGGCTGATCCGGTTGCAGGGGGATAGCCAGATCCAGCTCGGCATCAATGGTGCCCTGTACGCTCCAGGCATCCATGTTGTCACCGACGTATCGGCGCAGGTAACCCTCTCTGAGCAGTTGCAGTCCATCACTGGCCAGCGCCTGCAGCTGTCCGTCAATGTTCAATAACAGCCCCTGGCCCACGGGGTTCTCTGCCACCTGAATCCGAGCATTTTCCAGAGTACTGTTGTACAGCCGGGCCTGCTCCACTCGGGCATCGACCCGGTTGTTATCGAGCATGAGCTGACCGGTCAGGCCACTGAGCGGCGGCCAGTCCGGATGATAGTTGAGGTCCGCGCCGGCCATTTCCAGTGCCAGTTGGTAGCTGCGCACGCGCGGTTGGCCCGGACGGTTCAGAGTGCCACGGAACAGAAAGTGCGCCGAGCGGGCCGTGCCAGGGTTATTGTCACCGAGGCTGCGAGCGAGCCAATCGGTCAGCGAGGCCGGGACCACCTTGGGCAGGTACTTGTCGTACACATTGGCGTTCAGGTCCTCGCCACGGATATCCAGGTACAGGTCGATATCACCGGTGTTACGCTCCCAGGGCAGCGACAACCACATGCTGCCCGTAGCGGACTCGCCCGGCCCACGCAATGACAGCGGCCCGCTATTGACGTAAATCTGGTTCTCGTCCGGCCGCAAGTGCCAGGCGACCTGACCGCGGGCGCTCTGATACGTCATGGGCTCGTCGTAGGTTTTGGCAAAGAACATCTCGAAACCGTTGCGGCTATCCAGATCGACATGGCCACCGCGCTGATTGGCCTCGACAAACCCGGTCACACCGTTCAGGCCCGGAACGCCCTGCCAGGGTTCCACGGCTACGTCTCCCAGCTCGGCCATCAGCTCCCAACCCCGCCAGTCGTCCTGGGGCACCGTAAGCTGCAGATGCCGGACGTCGCCCTGGGGATTGAGGGTACGCACCACTTCCTGCAGGCGACCGTCCCCCAGCAATCCAAGCTGGTCCGCCAGGGTGGTCCAGTAGCGCAGATCGATGTGATCGATCATCCAGTGGATCGGAGCGTTGGTCCGGGCAGTGGACACGGAGACCTGCAGCGGCTCCAGAGCCCGATCGCGCCATTCCGCCGAGAGATCCTGCAACGCCACCTGCCACCGACCGGAGCGACGCCATTCGCCGCCGATGGTGGCGCTGACCCGGTCCAGTGTGAGTTCTTCCAACGGCAGAGCAACGTCGTCCAGCCCCAGATTGCCGACCCAGTCGTACCCGCCACCGTCTTCCTGGCTGGAGAACCAGAGGCTGGCGTTCATTCGCCCTTCCCGGTACCAGTCACGATGTTCGCTTTCGCCCACCAGAATGCCACCGATCGCGGTCAGGGGCTCCAGGGTGGGGAAGTCACGCAGGTTCAGATAGCCTTCGGTATGGAAGTTTTTCGGGTCTCGCGGATCGCCCCGGCCTTCGAGAATGGCCACCAGGGCACGGTCCCGTCCTTCCAGGTCCACCTGCAAGGAGAGCCGGTGGAAGTCCCCCTCATGCTCCAGTAACAGGTACGGGGCGGAGAAGGTCTGCTGGTGACCGCTGGCAAAAGACAGGGCAATACTGGCATCGAGCAGCTCGACTCGCGTGCCGACTTCGAACAGGGTGAGCAGATCGTCTGGCGCGAGCGGTTCATCGGCGGCGGGGCGCTCCTGATCGGAGACGAAGTCTGGCAGACCCCAATACCCATCGGTCCCCTGGGACAGGGAAAGTTGGGGGCGACGCAGCACGATCTTGTCCCAAGCCAGTCGCCCTTCCAGCGCGCTGCTGACCAGGTTCAGTCGAAGCAGGACCCGGTCGGCCTTGAGTAGGGGGCGCCCCTCCTGATCACTGACACTCAGCTCGTAAAGGGTGAGGCTGGGTTTCAGCTCCTGCCAGTCGGCCGTGAGGCGCCCAACCGACACGGACAGATCCAATTGCTCCGATAGATACTCCGTCAGCTGCCGGTCGTAGTTGGCCAGGAGCGGAAACAGGCTCCGCCCTGACTGCACCACCACTGCCAGGGCGATAATCAGCACGGCGCAGAGGATGTAAAATTTTTTCAGTAGGTAAGCTAACACCGAAACATACCTGAGGGTTTCCTCAAACCGGTCGACGGAACGGCCGGGGCGCCAGAATCTGCCTCTCTACCCGGGTTGATCATCAGACCAGCACAATGTCGTACTGTTCCTGGGTAAACAGACTCTCGACCTGGAATTCAATGGTGCGGCCAATAAAGGCCTCCAGATCGGCCACGTAAGCCGCCTCTTCATCGAGCAGGCGATCCACCACCAACTGGGAGGCCAGCACCAGGAACTTGTCATTATCGTACGCGCGCGCCTCGCGCAGAATTTCCCGGAAAATCTCATAACACACCGTCTCGGCCGACTTGACCAGGCCCCGCCCCGAGCACAGCGGGCAGGGCTCGCAGAGCATCTGGCCGAGGGATTCCCGGGTGCGCTTGCGGGTCATTTCCACCAGCCCCAGCTCGGACACCCCGGTGATGCTGGTCTTGGCGTGGTCTTTTTCCAGGGCTTTTTCCAGCGTCCGCAGCACCTGACGCTCGTGCTCCGGGTCCTTCATATCGATGAAGTCGAGGATGATGATCCCCCCGAGGTTGCGCAGCCGCAATTGTCGCACAATCGCACTGGCCGCCTCCATATTGGTTTTGAAGATGGTCTCTTCCAGATTGCGCCGCCCCACGAACGCACCGGTGTTCACATCCACGGTGGTCATGGCTTCGGTCTGCTCGACAATCAGGTAACCATTGGACTTTAGCGGCACTCGGGTGTCCAGCGCCCGGGCAATTTCATCCTCAACACCGTACAGGTCAAGCAAAGGGCGTTCGCCACTGTAGCATTCAATCAGATCCACCAGCTCAGGGTAGTAACTGGTGGCGAATTCGCGCATCTGGGTCCAGCTCATGCGCGAATCCACCCGGATTTTCTCGATCGGTGCCCGGGCCAGATCCCGCAGGGCGCGCAGAAATAGCGGCATGTCGGTGTGAATGGCGCTGGGCACCGGGGCATTGGTGCACTTATCCTGAAAATCGAGCCACAGCTTCTGCAGGAAGTCGATGTCATTGCGCAGCTCGTCCGCCCCGACGCCCTCGGCCACGGTGCGCAGGATGAAGCCACCGGACACACCGGCCTCCTCGGCAAGCGATTCGACCTGTCCGCGCAGCCGCTGACGTTCGGCGTCATCGTCAATGCGGGTCGACACCCCGATGTGGGCACTGTTGGGCATGTAGACCAGATAACGGGAAGACAGACTGAGGTTGGTCGTCAGGCGAGCGCCCTTGGTGCCGATGGGGTCTTTACTGACCTGCACCAGCAGGGTTTGGCCTTCGCGCACCAGAGCACGGATGTCCGGCACCTCTCCGCGGCGACCCTCATCGTCATCCGTCTCGGCCATATCCGAAGCGTGAATAAAGGCGGTGCGGGCCAGCCCGATTTCCACAAACGCCGCCTGCATGCCGGGTAGCACCCGGACCACTTTTCCTTTGTAGATGTTGCCGACGTAGCCCTTGCCGTGACTGCGCTCGATGTGTAATTCCTGGACTACCCCGTTTTCCACCAGGGCCACCCGGGTTTCCACGGGAGAGACATTGATCAGTAGTTCTTCACTCATGGACGCTCGCCTTTGGGTACGCCGGCGGGATGGCCCCACCAAGGCACCTGAAATTGGTTGAGCAGCTCGGCGGTCTGAGCCATTGGCAGACCCACAACCGCACTGTAACTACCTTCGATTCGATCCACCCAGACACCGCCCAGGCCCTGGATGCCGTATCCGCCAGCTTTATCACGGGGCTCGCCGGAGGCCCAATAGGCCTCCATCTCGCGCTCGTCGAGGGCCCGAAACCAGACGGTGGTGGTAACGCGGCAGACCGCTTCGCGCTCCGGCGAGCAGACCGCGACGGCGGTCATCACCTGGTGCTCACGCCCGGACATCAGCCGCCACATGGTCAGGGCATGGTCACGCCCGAGGGGCTTTTCCAGCACCTTTCCCAGACAGACCCCGATGGTATCGGACCCCAGCACCGGCGCCGCCGGCAGCCCCAACTCACCAAGCAGGGCCAGACCCGCCCGGGCCTTCTCCAGCGCCAGACGCTCAACGTACTGAGCCGGCGGCTCATCCACCCCCCGCTCTTCCGGTACCGACAGCGTCAGGGGCTCAAACTGCACACCCAATTGACCGAGCAACTCGCGGCGGCGCGGGGATTGGGATGCCAGATACAGATCCGTCATTGTCACATCTCTCCTGCGTCTGTTGTGTGGGCCAGCACTGGCGCCCCTGCTACTGGATGCGGTAGCGGTGACGCAGACCCCCAAAACCGATGTGGACCAGAGGCCATAGCACCGCGCTGACCAGTGCCGGGTACAGGAACTGCAGGCCTGACACATGCCCCCCGGCCAGGCTGTGAACCCAATTGCTGGTCATCTGGGCAATGCCGACCAGGACAAACACCCAACAGGCCTGCTGCCAGAGGGCGTAGTTGCCAAACCGGCGATAGGATTGCAGCGCAATGTAAGTTACGATCACCAAACCCAGCGCATGCTGTCCGAGTGGCGTACCCTCCACCAGATCCTGAATCAGACCCAGCAGAGCGACCTGGGTCAGGCTGACATGATCGGGCAGGGTAAACACCCAATAGACCACCACCAGCATGACAAACTCCGGGCGCCACCAGCGCCAATCCAGAGGCAGCGGATAAACCGCCAACGTCAGGGCCAGCAAGAGAGCCACCAGCACCAGCCAGCGATTGTGGCCCCGGGTCAGATCAATCATTGGCCTCGCCCTCGGCCTCTTCAAGCGGAAGCTCCGGGGCGGGTTGCTCGACGCCGCTGCGCTCGGACGCGCCGCCAGCAAAGACCAACAGCAGGTGTCGGCTGCGGTCAAGGCGCGCCATAGGGCGGGCGATGACCGTTGAAAATGATTGCCCGGGATCCCGGACCACCTGCTCGACCTCGGCCACCGGATAACCCACCGGGAAGCGGTCCCCCAGCCCGGAGCTGACCAGCAGATCGCCGACCCGGATATCGGTGGTGTTGGATACGTGGCGAAGGCGCAGGCGGTTGATGTGCCCGGTGCCCTCGGCAATCGCGCGAACGCCGTTGCGATTGACCTGCACCGGCAGCGCATGACTGGTGTCCGTGATCAACAGCACCCGGCTGCTGTCCGGGTTGGCCTCCACCACCTGCCCCATGAGGCCAAAGGCATCCAGCACCGGCTGCCCCATATAGACGCCGTCTCGGGCGCCTTTATTGATGACCACGGAGTGGCTCAGTGGATTGGGGGAAACTCCCACCAGCTCCGCCACCAGGACGTTATCCTGGAGCATGTCACTGGAACCGAGCAGGCGACGCAAGCGCACGTTCTCGGCGGCCAGAGCGGCCATTTGCTGCAATTTGCGCTGGAGAATCAGCAGTTCGGACTTGAGGGCTTCGTTTTCCTCGCTCAGCGCCTGACGGCTGGCAAAGGTATCATCGCCCCAGGCTCCGATGCGCTGGGGCAGATTGGTCACCCAATAGAAAGGGGTAGCGACGGCACCAAGCTGGGCGCGCACCGGCCCCAGCCAATCGGTGTAGAGACTGACAAGTATGAGGCCGACGGCCGCCACGCTGAAGAACAACGCACGCGAGGCAACCGCCGGGCCTTTGGTAAACAGCGTTTTAATAACACCCTCTCCCGCTCAGTGTGGATCCCGTTAACTCTGGGCCCAGCAACCCGTCAGGAAGACAGCAGATCGATATTCCGTTTGTCCATCATTTCCATTGCCAGGCCACCGCCGCGTGCCACGCAGGTCAGCGGATCTTCCGCCACAATGAAGGGCAGACCGGTTTCGTTGGACAACAGGCGATCGATGTCGCGCAGTAGCGCACCACCGCCGGTCAGGACAACGCCACTCTCGGCAATATCGGCCGCCAGCTCCGGTGGGGACTGTTCCAGGGCGCTCTTCACCGCCTGGACAATGCCCGCCAGCGGCTCCTGCAGGGCTTCCAGAATCTCGTCACTGTTCAGGGTAAAACTGCGCGGCACCCCTTCGGCCAGGTTGCGCCCACGCACGTCGATTTCACGCACTTCGCTGCCGGCGAAGGCACAGCCGACTTCCTGCTTGATCCGCTCGGCCGTGGCATCACCAATGACGCTGCCGTAATGGCGGCGGACATAATTGACGATGGCTTCATCAAACCGGTCCCCGCCGATGCGCACGGAATCCGAATAAACGACGCCGTTAAGGGAGATCACGGCGATTTCCGTGGTACCACCACCGATATCAACCACCATCGAGCCGCTGGCTTCCGATACCTTCAGACCGGCGCCGATGGCGGCGGCCATGGGCTCCTCGATCAGGCGCACTTCCCGGGCACCGGCGCCCATGGCGGATTCGCGGATGGCCCGCTTTTCCACTTCGGTCGACAGACAGGGAACGCTGATCAGAACCCGGGGGCTGGGCTGGAACCAGCTCGCCTCGTGTACCTTTTTGATGAAGTGCTGCAGCATTTTCTCGGTGACCTGAAAATCGGCGATGACACCGTCTTTCAGGGGGCGGATTGCGGTAATGTTGCCGGGGGTACGACCCAGCATACGCTTGGCCTCGGTGCCCACGGCCTCGACAATTTTGTGGCCGTTGTGATGGCGGATGGCAACCACCGACGGCTCGTCCAGGACAATGCCCCGGCCGCGTACGTAGATCAGTGTATTGGCGGTACCCAGGTCTATGGAAAGATCGTTGGAAAAGGCTCCACGCAGGTGTTTTAACATTGGTTCACGCAACCCTATATTGTTCTGTCTCGCAGCAGGCCGGAACCGACCTGCTGCCTAAAATTCTTTCGGATGGTCCGCCGTGCTGCCAGACCCGGTCCGGACGGCGGTTAGACCGACACCCCGCCTGCGAATTCACTCGCGGCTCAAGCAGTTTACACGAGGTTGAACAGCTTTACCCGACGCGGCTTGGCGGGCGCCCGGCCCATGAGCGGGCCCGAAGCGTCGGCGCAGATGCTGGCACTCTATCAACGGCAGGGATTTAGGGCAAGGCGCAAATGTGATAACTTTAGCGGCTTATTGCACAAACGCGAACTTTTGGACCTTTTTGGCCACCGGTTGAGCACTTTTTGACCCGGAGCCACACCAATCTGGAGCATCTTGATGGCCATCGCCTCTTCCGACATCGCCAAGCTGGCGCATTTGGCGCGCATCGCTGTTTCCGACGATGAAGTCGGTCAAGTCACCGAGCGCATCTCTGACGTCCTCAATCTGGTCGACCAGTTGCAGGCGGTCGATACCACAGGCGTCAAGCCCATGGCCCACCCGCTGGACGCCACCCAGCGCCTGCGCGCGGATCAGGTGACCGAGCCCAATCAGCGCGAGCACTTCCAGGCCATTGCCCCGGCGACCGAAGACGGGCTCTACCTGGTGCCCCGCGTCATCGAATGATCGCCGCGCCCGGCCCGACCTTTGACCGGCCCGCCCTCTATAGCGCCCTGCGCCATTGAAGCGGCTTGAGCCCAGACACTTATTTGAGGATGTAAATCGCAATGCACCAACACACCATTGCCCAACTGGTTCAGGGACTGCGCAACCGGGAGTTTTCCAGCACCGAGCTGACCCGGCACTATATTGACCGCATCCAGCGCCTGGACCCGACCTATAACAGCTACATCACCCTGACCGAAGAGCGGGCCCTGGCCCAGGCCGCCAAAGCCGACGAGCGGCTGGCCCAAGGGGATGCGCCCGCGCTGTGCGGCGTACCCATTGCCCACAAGGACATCTTCTGTACCACCGGCGTGCGTACCAGCTGCGGCTCCAAAATGCTGGACAACTTCATTGCCCCCTACAACGCCACCATCGTCGACAATTACGAAGCGGCGGGGGCGGTCATGCTGGGCAAAACCAATATGGACGAGTTCGCCATGGGCTCCTCCAACGAAACGAGTTTCTATGGGCCAGTGAAAAACCCCTGGGACACCGGCTGCGTGCCGGGCGGCTCCTCCGGCG
Organism: Marinimicrobium sp. UBA4509; assembly: GCF_002388575.1. Taxonomy (NCBI): domain Bacteria; kingdom Pseudomonadati; phylum Pseudomonadota; class Gammaproteobacteria; order Cellvibrionales; family Cellvibrionaceae; genus Marinimicrobium; species Marinimicrobium sp. UBA4509. The sequence continues at coordinate 1,068 of NZ_DGMV01000018.1, read as the reverse complement.
GCTCCGCCGCCTCGGTGGCCGCCCACCTGGCCCCCGGCGCCACCGCCTCCGACACCGGCGGCTCCATCCGCCAGCCGGCGGCCCTGTGCGGCCTCACTGGCCTCAAGCCCACCTATGGCCGGGTCAGCCGTTGGGGCATGATCGCCTTCGCCTCCAGCCTCGATCAGGCCGGCACCCTGACCCGCACCGCGGAAGACTCCGCGCTGATGCTCAACGCCATGGCCAGCTTCGATCCCAAGGACTCCACCTGCGTGGACCAGCCGCTGGAGGATTACACCGCCGAGCTGGATAAGCCTCTCGACGGCCTGAAAATTGGCGTTCCCAAAGAATACTTCACCGACGGACTGGACCCGGACACCGCCAAAGCGGTAGAAGCGGCCATCAAAGTCTATGAAAGCCTCGGCGCCAGCATCAAAACCATCAGCCTGCCCCACTCCGGCCTGGCCGTCGCCGCCTACTACGTGATCGCCCCGGCGGAGTGCTCGGCCAACCTGTCGCGCTTCGACGGCGTGCGCTACGGCTATCGCTGTGAAAACCCGAAAGACCTGAACGACTTGTACGAACGCTCGCGCAGCGAAGCCTTCGGCGAAGAAGTCAAACGCCGCATCCTGGTAGGCACCTACGCCCTGTCCGCCGGCTACTACGACGCCTACTACAACAAGGCTCAGCAAGTGCGCCGCCTGATCAAACAGGACTTTGTCGACGCCTTCAGCGAAGTCGACGTCATCCTCGGCCCCACATCGCCCTCACCGGCGTTCGCCTTTGGCTCAAAAACCAAAGACCCGGTGTCCATGTACCTGGAAGACGTCTTCACCATCCCCACCAACCTGGCGGGCCTACCCGGCCTATCCATCCCCTGCGGCCAGGTGTATGGCAAACCGGTGGGGCTGCAGTTGATTGGCAATTATTTCGCCGAAGGCAAATTGTTGAACGTCGCCCACCAGTTCCAACAGGCGACGGATTTTCACCAGCAGAGTGCGCCCGGAATCGAATAGCCGGAAAACGGGATCGTAGCTTCGCGTAGGGCGGATAAGCGCAGCGCATCCGCCGTTGCCAAAACGCGACGTT
>NZ_DGMV01000009.1:7728-12085 GCF_002388575.1 Marinimicrobium sp. UBA4509 | reverse complement strand
AGCCCGCATCCGCCGTTACCCAAATCAACGCAACAACCAAAGCCTGTCGTAGGGCGGATCGGTCCAACGCCTCGGAGCCGCAGGCGCATCCGCCGTGACCATACCGACTGAAGAGTACCGTAGGTCGGCTTAGGCCGCAGGCCGTAAGCAGACACAACACCGCCGAGGCACACTGTCGGCTTACGGCCTTTGGCCTAAGCCGACCTACTGGACTACGGGAAGCCGGGCGTGAGACTGCGACATTAAATGTTTTACATTGAGTTGTTTGTTGGGTAATCTGGGTGTTTTCTGATCACTGATGGATGGGTTATGGGTGGTAAAAAGCTCTCTGCGGATGACTTGAACCGGCTGCGTAAGCAGGCGGTGCGGCTGCGGATTGAGCAGAAAACCTATAAGGAAATCAGTGAGTTAACGGGGTTAACTCGACCGACTATTACGGACGCTTACAAGCGGTTTGTGGCCGGAGGTTGGGCGGCGGTGGAGACTAAGGCTCGGGGGCGTCGGGGGCGCGAAGCGTCTAATACCCGTGAATACGCGACGACGAGTGCAACCCAATTGCGAGCGGCAGATGCAGAGGGTGTGACAACGGCGGATGCGCACTCTGTGCTTATCCGCCCTACACCAGCCGCGCCGAGCTTTGAGGGTGAGCTTTGGAGTCTTCGGGCTGTGAGCGGGTTTCTGGAGACTCGGGGGATTGAGGTTACTGGGCGGAGTGCCGGGCGGTATATGGAGCGGTGGGGGTTGAGCGTCGCTGACGGACCTTCCCGCGGGGTGCCGGATCAGCTGCTTGCCGAACGTGGGGTGGAGCCTGGGCGACGGAAGGTGCTTACCGGGGGTGTTCGCTCTATCAATGGTGAGTATGAGGGTGAGCCGCTGCGCGGCTATCAGCTCTTTGCCCGGGACGGTCGAGGCCAGTTATTGTGGTCGGCCTTCCCTACCCCGCCTCGTGCGGACGATATCGCCGCGTTTCTTGAACGCCTGGAACAAACCCTGGGCGACGAGGCGGTTCTGGTGTTTCAGTCGGTGGATTTAAGCCGGCATGAGCTGCTGCGACCTTGGTTGGCCGGCGACAAACCGATTCAGCTTTTGACGATACCCCACTGGCCAACCGATCCCCAGACGCCCTCCCCAACCGTAGGGTGGCATAAGGCCGAAGGCCGTCATCCACCATTGAATAGTCCCAACCCGTCACACCCAAAGACCAAACAATCACAACCCGATGCCGACCCCTCGGCATTGCGCAAACCACAGAAGAGGAATCCTATGGCACTCACACACCTTCAGCGGCTGGAAGCCGAGAGCATTCAGATTATGCGCGAAGTGGTCGCGGAAACGGAGAATCCGGTGATGCTGTACTCCATCGGTAAAGACAGTGCCGTAATGCTGCACCTGGCGATGAAGGCCTTCGCCCCGTCCGTTCCGCCCTTCCCTTTGTTGCACGTGGATACCACCTGGAAGTTTCAGGAGATGTATAAGTTCCGCGCGCGCATGGCGAAGGAAACCGGCATGAAGCTGATTGTCCACGTCAACGAGGAGGGCCGTGCCCAAGGCATCAATCCCTTTACGCATGGCTCGGCCATTCATACTGACATCATGAAAACCGAGGCGCTCAAGCAGGCGTTGACCAAGTACGGGTTCGATGCGGCCTTTGGGGGCGCGCGCCGGGATGAGGAGAAGTCCCGTGCGAAGGAGCGGATTTTTTCCTTCCGTACCGCCAACCATCGGTGGGATCCGAAGAACCAGCGCCCGGAGATCTGGAAGCTGTACAACGCGAAAAAACACCCGAAAGAGTCCATTCGTGTGTTCCCGCTGTCGAACTGGACGGAGCTGGATATCTGGCAGTACATCCATCTGGAGCAGATTCCGATTGTGCCTTTGTATTACTCCGCCGAGCGCCCAGTGGTGGAGCGCGACGGTACGCTGATCATGGTGGATGATGACCGTATGCCGTTGAATCCCGGCGAGGTGCCGATGATGAAGAAGGTGCGTTTCCGGACGCTGGGTTGTTATCCGTTGACCGGCGCGGTTGAGTCCGAGGCGGATACTCTGCCGGATATTATTCAGGAGATGTTGTTGACCCGCACTTCGGAGCGCCAGGGGCGGATGATTGACCATGATTCTTCCGCGTCGATGGAGAAGAAGAAGCAGGAAGGGTATTTTTGAGCAATATTTGGGTTGGGTTTTGGCGAGAGTGGTGTGTCATCACGTCCGGTCCGGGAAGGGAAACCCCTTTCAAGACACGCCGTAAACCCATCCCTGGGGGCTCGCCTCGCGGACTCCCGCCGCTTACGGTCTTGAAAGGGGTTTCCCTTCCCGGACCTCAGCACCCAAATTTGCGTAGGGCGGATAAGGGCGCAGCCCGCATCCGCCGATGCCAAAAGAGATTCACAGGACAAGATTATGAGCCACCAATCGAGTTTGATCGCGGAAGACATTAACGAATACCTGGAGCAGCACGAGCACAAGAGCCTGTTGCGCTTTATTACCTGCGGTAGCGTAGACGATGGCAAGAGCACCCTCATTGGGCGCTTGCTGTTCGAGTCCAAGATGCTGTTTGAAGACCAGCTCGCCGCCGTGGAAGCGGATTCGGCCCGTTGGGGCACCCAAGGTGAGGAGATGGATTTCGCGCTGCTGGTGGATGGACTGGCCGCCGAACGCGAGCAAGGCATTACCATCGATGTGGCCTACCGGTTTTTCTCCACCGACCGTCGCAAGTTCATTGTTGCCGACACCCCGGGGCATGAGCAGTACACCCGCAATATGGTGACCGGCGCCTCCACCGCCGATGCGGCGATTCTGATGGTCGATGCCCGCAAGGGCATTCTGACCCAGACCAAGCGCCACAGTTATCTCGCCGCACTGATCGGCATTCGCCATGTGGTGGTGGCAATCAACAAGATGGACCTGATGGATTATTCGGAAAAAACGTTTAATCGCATCGTTGAAGAATATCGTGAGTTCGCCAAGCAGATCGGTCTGGAGAACATCACCTTTATTCCGATGTCCGCGCTCCGGGGCGACAATATCATTGAGCGCAGTGAGCGCATGCCCTGGTATCGGGGTACGACCCTGATGGGTTACCTCGAAACGGTCGAGGTGGATGATGAGCTGATGCAGGAATCGCCCTTCCGCATGGCGGTGCAGTGGGTGAACCGACCCAATCTGGATTTTCGGGGCTTCTCCGGGCAGCTCGCCAGCGGGGTCATTCACCCGGGCGATAAAATACGCACCCTGCCCTCCGGTCGAGAAAGTTACGTGGAGCGCATTTACACGCTCGACGGTGATCTGGACAAAGCCGTCGCTGGGCAGTCCGTGACCCTGACCCTGACCGACGAGATCGATATTTCGCGGGGTGACCTGCTCTGTGCGTCTGACACCCCCGCCTCCGTCGCCAATCAGTTCGAGGTGACCATCGTCTGGATGAATGACGACCCGATGCTGCCGGGCCGCACCTACCTGATGAAGATCGGCACCAAAACCGTGTCGGCCACTATCACCGACATCAAGTATCAGGTAAATGTGAACACTCTGGAGCACACGGCGGCCAAAAACCTGGCGCTGAACGGCATCGGGGTGTGCACCATCAATCTGGACCAGGACATCGCCTTTGATGCCTATAAAGATAACCACGATACCGGTGGTTTTATTCTGATTGATCGCCTGACTTACAACACCATGGGCGCGGGCATGATCCACTTCTCGCTGCGCCGCAGCCAGAACATTACCGTTCAGCACGTGGATGTGAACAAGCAGGCGCGCCAGCAGCTGAAGAACCAGAAGCCTTGCGTTCTTTGGCTGACCGGTTTGTCCGGCGCGGGCAAATCCACCATTGCCAACCTGGTGGAAAAGAAGCTGTATGCGCGGGGGCATCACACCTACCTTCTGGACGGCGATAACGTGCGTCACGGTCTTAACAAGGACCTGGGCTTTACCGATGCAGACCGGGTGGAGAACATCCGCCGGATTGCAGAAGTGGCCAAGCTGATGGTGGACGCGGGGCTGATTGTGATTACCGCGTTTATTTCGCCCTTCCGCTCGGAGCGGGATATGGCTCGCAACCTGTTGGAAGCCAATGAGTTTGTGGAGGTGTATGTGGATACGCCTCTGGAAGTGGCTGAGCAGCGGGATGTGAAAGGCTTGTATCGCAAGGCGCGCAAGGGTGAGTTGAAGAACTTTACCGGGATCGACTCGCCTTATGAACCGCCGGTGAATCCGGAGTGTGTGTTGAATACCACGGATATTTCCGCCGATGAGGCCGCCGAGCGGGTGATTCAGTTTATGGCGGATCGGGGGTATTTGGCGTAGTTGTGTTGGACGGGCGGCGTACGGCGTTGTCCGCGTAGGGCGGATAAGCGAA
>NZ_DGMV01000009.1:7255-7581 GCF_002388575.1 Marinimicrobium sp. UBA4509 | reverse complement strand
TGCGCTCGGCCCCTACGCAAACCTCTGTCCACGGCATCCGTTATTTTTTGGCGGACTCCAATGTACGGGTTATGGCGGCGACGGCGCCGCCGATGTCGGCGAATTCGGCGGGGAGGATCATGGTGTTGTTTTCTTTCGCCAACTTGCCAAACTCACGTACGTACTGTTCCGCTACACGCAAGTTCACCGCATCCTTGCCGCCTTCCAGGTTGATGGCTTCCGCGACGCGGCGAATACCTTCGGCGGTGGCGGTGGCGATCATTTCGATTTCCCGCGCTTTACCTTCGGCTTCGTTGATCTGACGCAGCTTTTCGGCTTCGGACAGG
>NZ_DGMV01000009.1:6469-7200 GCF_002388575.1 Marinimicrobium sp. UBA4509 | reverse complement strand
TGATGGTTTCCTGCTTCTGCCCTTCGGATACGTTGATTTTTGCCTGACGCTCGCCTTCGGATTCGGCGACGGTGGCGCGACGTTCACGTTCGGCCCGCATCTGTTTTTCCAGCGCATCTAGAATGGTGGCGGGCAGTTCGATGTCGGCAATTTCGTAGCGCATGACTTTCACGCCCCAGGGTTTGGCCGCTTCGTCCAGCGCCTGCACTACCTGGACGTTGATCGATTCCCGCTCTTCAAAGGTTTTATCCAGATCGATTTTACCCACCACTGAACGCAGGGTGGTTTGCGCCAGCTGGATGCCGGCGTAGCGGTAGTCGCTGATACCATAGCTGGCGAGTTTCGGGTCGATGACTTGCAGGTAGATGACGCCATTGACGACCACCTGGATGTTGTCTTTGGTCACACAGGCCTGGCTGGGGACGTCGATGGCTTCTTCTTTCAGTGTGTGCTGGTAGGACACTTTGTCAATGAAAGGAATCAGGATGTGGAAGCCGGCTTCGAGGGTTTTGGCGTATTTGCCGAGGCGCTCGACGATGAAGGCGGATCGCTGTGGGACGATGCGTACGGTTTTGACGAGGGTGATGATGACCAGCGCGACGATGGCCAGCATGATGATTGTGGGGATATCAAGTTCCATTGGTGGTTCTCCGGGGTTTGATTATGAATTGTGTGTTTATATTGAGTTGGATTGTTTACATCGCGTCCGGCCCTGCAAGGAGGGAACCCTT
>NZ_DGMV01000009.1:5672-6280 GCF_002388575.1 Marinimicrobium sp. UBA4509 | reverse complement strand
AAGGGTTCCCTCCTTGCAGGGCCTCAGTGGCATAAAAAACCTGTATCGTATCGACCTTAAGGTTTGGTGGCGCTGACTACCAAAATAATGCCTTTGTGTTCGCTGACCCACGCGGAGTCACCCATTTTCAGGGAGTCGGGAGATTCGGCGTCCCATTTGGCGCCGTTGAGCTGCACGCTGCCGGTGCCGTCGGTGAAGTCGGTCAGGACTTTGACTCTGGAGCCGATGACGCCAGCGTCGTCCATATCTTTGGCGGAGGGGTCGGCTTCGGTGCCGCGTAGCCAGCGGTGGAAGTGTTTGCGCAGAGCGAACAGGGCCACGAGGCTGAACACGGTAAAGACGGCCAGTTGGGCGGCCAGGGTGTCGATGATGCCCAGTAGCGTGAGCACGCCTACCAGTAGCGCGCCAATGCCGAAGAAGGCGGCGATCAGTCCGGGGATAAACAGCTCGGAGAGCAGCAAGGCGATGCCCAGCAATAGCCAGAATGCGTAGGTGGTAATCAGCATAGTAACGTCCGTGCGGTTGTTATTGGTTCAGGCTGTCATAGTACCATCCGCCGCCGCGCACGACACCCTCTGCTCTTGGGTAGGTCGGATTAGCGCGCAGCG
>NZ_DGMV01000009.1:5163-5526 GCF_002388575.1 Marinimicrobium sp. UBA4509 | reverse complement strand
GCTGTGCGCTAATCCGACCTACTTAGGGAGTGGGTGGGGACTTCGATGTGCTGGGGTTGGTTGAGGAGGTTGAGTAGCAGGACCACCCGCTCCTCGCCTTTGGTGGCATGCACCACCGCTTCCAGTTCGCGGAAGGCGCCCTTGGTGATCACCACCCGGTCCCCTGCCTTGAACAAGGGTTCTGGCTCGGCGCCATTAAGCAGCGCGCAGTGTTGCCGGAGGCCTTCGATGATATCGTCGGGTACCGGTTTGGGCACGCCATTGAAGGTCACCACCTGGGCGACGCCGCGCGTGGAGCGGATGACACCCCAGTTGCTCTCGTCGTCCAGACGAATGAACAGGTAGTGCGGGAATAACGGCTCC
>NZ_DGMV01000009.1:4739-4988 GCF_002388575.1 Marinimicrobium sp. UBA4509 | reverse complement strand
ACGAGCCGGTATTTGTCGCGGTGTTTGCGTTTGACCCGGTGCGAAGGAAGAAAGCAGTCAAAGCCCTGGTTGGCGAGGTGCTCCTCGGCCCGAAACGCATGCCGCGGTTTGCATTGCACCAGGTACCATTGGGGTTGGGTCATAACATCTTCATCGGGCACGTTCTGCGCGCCGGGTTGTTGGCAATCGTTTGGCGAATCCGCAGAATTTGGTTTCGGCGGATGCGTCGGGTTGGGTTACGGCGGATGC
>NZ_DGMV01000009.1:4139-4519 GCF_002388575.1 Marinimicrobium sp. UBA4509 | reverse complement strand
CCGAGCGCAGCGGTATAAACCGCATCCGCCGTTGCCGGACTTTACGATGGCCGGCCCACGGAGTAGTACGTAAACCCTTTTTTGACCATCCGCTTCGGATCAAACAGGTTACGACCGTCGAACACCAACGGCTGGGCCAGTTGCTGTTTGATCAGATCGAAATCCGGGGCGCGGAAGGCCTGCCATTCGGTGACTATCACCAGGGCGTCGGCGCCCTTGAGGGTGCTTTCTTTGGTGCCGCACAGGCTCAGGTCGTCACGGGTGCCGTAGATACGCTGGGTTTCTTCCATCGCTTCCGGATCATAAGCCTGCACCGTCGCGCCGGCGGCCCAGAGGGCTTCCATCAGCACCCGGGCCGGGGCTTCGCGCATGTCGTCGGT
>NZ_DGMV01000009.1:3428-3994 GCF_002388575.1 Marinimicrobium sp. UBA4509 | reverse complement strand
TCGCGCATGTCGTCGGTGTTGGGCTTGAACGACAGGCCCCAGACGGCGAAGGTTTTGCCCTTCAGGTCGCCGCCGTAGTGTTTGTTGATTTTCTGGAACAGGGTGGTTTTCTGTTCGTTGTTACGCGCTTCTACCGACTTGAGTACTTTGGCGTCAAAGTTGATGTCGTCCGCGGTGCGAATCAGGGCCTGGACGTCTTTCGGGAAGCAGGAGCCGCCGTAGCCCACGCCGGGGTAGATAAACTGGTAGCCGATGCGCGGGTCGCTGCCGATGCCCTGCCGCACGGCTTCGATATCCGCACCCAGCAATTCGGCCAGGTTGGCAATTTCGTTGATAAAGCTGATTTTGGTGGCTAGCATGCAGTTGGCGGCGTATTTGGTCAGCTCAGCACTGCGCACGTCCATGATCATGACCTTGTCATGGTTGCGGTTGAACGGCGCGTACAGCTCGCGCATGATTTCCTCGGCGTAGTCGTCATCGGTGCCGATGATAATACGGTCCGGCTTCATGCAGTCGGCCACCGCAGAGCCTTCTTTCAGGAATTCGGGGTTGGACACCACGGCGAA
>NZ_DGMV01000009.1:2701-3293 GCF_002388575.1 Marinimicrobium sp. UBA4509 | reverse complement strand
GGGGTTGGACACCACGGCGAACTCGAGGTCGGTGCGGCCGCGCTTTTCCAGGGTTTCCGCGACTTTGGCTTTTACCTTGTCGGCGGTGCCCACGGGCACGGTGGACTTGTCGATAATGACCTGGCGCTTTTCCATGTGGGTGGCAATGGTCTCGGCCACGGCCAGCACGTATTTGAGGTCGGCGGAGCCGTCCTCGTCCGGCGGAGTACCCACGGCGATGAATTGCAGGTCACCGTGTTTGACGGCCTCGGCCGCGTCGGTGGTGAAATGCAGGCGGCCAGCGGCGTAGTTTTCAGTCACCAGCGGCTCCAGGCCGGGTTCGTAAATCGGGATTTCACCGTTTTTAAGGCGCTCGACCTTTTTGGCGTCTACATCAACGCAGACCACGTCATGGCCGACTTCGGAGAGGATGGCGCCTTGCACCAGACCGACGTAGCCGGTGCCAAATACGGTAACTTTCATGCGGGTAAGGTCCCTTTCATAAAGAGAGTGGATTTCGTTGGGGCGTATGATAACGGGGTTGGGTGGGTATTTCTATGTGTGGGTTTGGATGCGGTGGATGCGGCGGGGTTTGGTAACGGCGGATGCGCCT
>NZ_DGMV01000009.1:1770-2538 GCF_002388575.1 Marinimicrobium sp. UBA4509 | reverse complement strand
GATAAGCGAAGCGCATCCGCCGCTCCCACTACTGATACCGCGCAGACAGTGCCTGATAGAGGTCATCTTTGAAGCTGGGACTCCCCGCATCCAGTTCCCGCACCACTTCCACCAGGTGCTCATTGTCTTCCCGACCATCCTGCCAGTGCTTGCGGTAGCTGCCATCCTTATACCCGTGGTCCTGGCGGAAGAAGTTGAGGACGTTTTTACCGACATAGCCCCGATAGAGGTCTTCAAAGCTCATATCGACACCCGCCATCAGACGGCCGAATTTGCCGATGTGGAACTGGCGGTCGGCCAGGGTGGCGCCGGCGAAGGCTTCCAGGTCGAGGCGGAAGTCGGGTTCGTCGGTAGTGACGTTGAGCTGTTGGTCGATGTCGGCGGCCAGTGCGTCTAGGTCGTCGCTGTTCTGCAGGAGGATGCTGAGGCCGAAGTGCCAGATGTCGATCAGTTCGAGGGCGACCTGTTCGGTGTCTGGGGTCTGTTTTTTCCACCATTTCCAGCCGTAGTGTTCGAGCAGCTCCGCGCATTCGATCCAGATCGCGCGGTAGAACTCAAATTGCTGGGAGCGCCATTCCGGGTGGACTTTGGTGTTCATGCTGTCTTGCAGGTCGAGCATGATCATCAGTTGTTGGGTGCGGGGCATCAGATGTCTCCGGTTGGTTTTTGTGGCGGCATTATAACGTAGGGCACGCATGCCGTGCCGCATTGTTCGAGCCTCGGACTTTGATTGGCAGTCACGCCCGGTCCGGCAAGGGGACACCCTTT
>NZ_DGMV01000009.1:678-1642 GCF_002388575.1 Marinimicrobium sp. UBA4509 | reverse complement strand
AAAGGGTGTCCCCTTGCCGGACCTCAGTGCCACACATCGGTCGCATCCGCCGTTGCCTAATCCCGGGATTTCGGAAACAACCGATGGAAATTCTCGGTGGTCTGCTCCGCGAGCTGTTCTACGGGTATTCCCCGAAGATCGGCGACAAACTCTGCCACTTCGCGTACGTATTGGGGCTCGTTGGATTTTCCCCGGTGCGGGACGGGCGCCAGGTATGGGGAGTCGGTTTCGACCAACAGGCGGTCGAGGGGGATCTGTTTGGCCACTTCGCGCAGGGCTTTGGCGCTGTTGAAGGTGACGATGCCGGATAGGGATATGTAGTAGCCGAGGTCGAGGGCCTGGCTGGCCATGTCCCAGGTTTCGGTGAAGCAGTGGAGGACGCCGGCGTGTTCGGTGCTGCCGTGTTCGCGGATCAGGGCCAGGGTGTCTTCCCGGGCTTCGCGGGTGTGGACGATGATGGGCAGTCCTGCCTGGGCACCGGCTTTGAGGTGCAGGGCGAAGCTTTCCTGTTGGAGTTCTTTGGTCTGCTCGGCATAGTGGTAGTCGAGCCCGGTTTCGCCCAGGCCGATGACTTCGGGTGCCCCGCCCCACTCTACCAGCTGTTCGACGGTGGCGGTGCCGGATTCGACGTCGCAGGGGTGGACGCCGACGGAGGCGTAGACGTCGGGGTATTGGCGGGCGATGTCGACGACGGTTTCGCGGTTTTCGAGGCTGACGCCGATGCACAGGAATTGCCGGATGCCCCGCTCGCGGGCGGCGTCGAGGGCGGCGTTGAGGTCGCCGTTGTAGGGTTTGAGGTCGATGCGGTCGAGGTGGCAGTGGGAGTCGGTCAGCATTGCAGTCGGTCGTGAGTTCGGGTGAATGGGCGATCGGGCGGGAATTGTCGCATACCAGGGGTGGGTATGTCGTGCCGGTTAATTAAAGCGATTTTGGTTGCGTCCGGTCCGTGGAGGGAAATGCCTTT
>NZ_DGMV01000009.1:0-530 GCF_002388575.1 Marinimicrobium sp. UBA4509 | reverse complement strand
AAAGGCATTTCCCTCCACGGACCTCAGTGCCACATTCAAACTACATGGTATGCGTCGGCCGCTCGGACTCGAGGGAGCCGGCAAGGTAGGTTTCGATTTTGTTAACGGCGGTGTTGTCCTGGTCGCTGAATTGGACACCTATGCCGGCGGCGCGGTTGCCTTGGGCGCCTTTTGGGGTGACCCAGACGACTTTGCCTGCGACGGGGATTTTTTCGGGTTCGTCCATGAGGTTGAGGAGCATGAAGACTTCATCGCCCAGTTTGTAGCTTTTGCCGGTGGGGATGAACAGGCCGCCGTTTTTGACGAAGGGCATGTAGGCCGCGTAGAGCACGGCTTTGTCTTTGATGGTGAGAGAAAGTATCCCGTTTCGGGCACCGCCAAGTGCGTGCATACTCTGCTCCGGTGTTGGATTTTGGTGAAACAGTAATGGATTCGGGTCCGGGTGTCCAGAATAAAGCCCGGGCCGCGAAGGAGGTGAACCTTTCCAAGACACGCCGTAAACCCGGGCCCCTTCGCGCTCCCGGCGCTTC
>NZ_DGMV01000081.1:0-9865 GCF_002388575.1 Marinimicrobium sp. UBA4509 | reverse complement strand
GGGGGCTCGACGCGCGGAGTCCCTCCGCTTACGGTCTTGAAAGGGCTTCCCCTCCCCGGCCCTCCGTGCCATCTACGGCCTGACTATGCAGTCGCACGAAAGGTGGCGTAGGGCGGATAAGCGCAGCGCATCCGCCGTTACCCAAGATTGCAGTATGAAAGGTGCCAGTTCCCGAAACGTTACGTTGGCACTGCGGAGGCTGGGTACCCCCTTGTGAGACCGTCACCCGCCTGGACGGCGGGTGATGAGCCCCCATGGACGGGTTCACGGCGTGTCTCACAAGGGGGTACCCAGGCGGAGCACTCCGCCACGAAGTGTTGTAGAAAAGAACTCTAATAAATCAACTTGCTGAATTCAGGTATGGTGTTATAGTTATGTATAACACCAGTTCACCAAGGGAGCCATTGTGGCCGATATCTGGAATGACGACCAACCCATCTACCGCCAGCTCTACGAGCGGGTGGTGCGGTTGATATTGCAGGGGGAGATCGCCGAGGGGGATGCACTGCCCTCGGTGCGACAGCTCTCGGCGGATTATCAGATCAACCACCTCACCGTGGCGAAAGCCTATCAGGCCCTGGTGGATGAGGGGTTGGTGGAAAAGCGACGGGGTCTGGGGATGTTTGTTCTGGCCGGTGCACGTGAGCACTTACTCGCGCGCGAGCGCAAACTATTTCTGGAGCAGGAACTGCCCGAGGTGGTGGCGCGGGCGCGTCGTCTGGGCATTGAGGGCGAGGCGCTGCGGCGCGCCCTGGCGGATTATCAACGGGAGGATAAGGCATGACAGCGGTGATTGACGCGCGCGGCCTGCGCAAGGCCTACGGGCCCAAAACGGTATTGAAAGGCATCGACCTGACCCTGGAGCCGGGTCGGATCATGGGCCTGATCGGCCCCAATGGCGCGGGGAAGACCACCCTGCTCAAGGGCATTCTCGGTCTCGCCCGGGTGGAGGGGCATCTGCGGGTGCTGGGGTTGGATCCGCAGCGTCAGCGCACGGCCCTGATGGAGCGGGTGTCGTTTATTGCCGATACCGCCATCCTGCCCGGCTGGCTCAAGGTCAGTGAGGCGCTGGACTATATGGCTGGGGTGCATCCCCGGTTCGATCGGGCCAAAGCCGAGGGCTTTCTGGCGAAAACCGGCATTGAGCGCCGCTCACTGGTGAAGGAGCTGTCCAAGGGCATGGTCACTCAGTTGCATCTGGCGCTGATCATGGCCATCGACAGTCAGCTACTGGTGCTGGATGAACCCACCCTGGGGCTGGATATCCTCTACCGCAAACAGTTCTATACCAGCCTGCTGAACGACTACTTCGACGAGCAGAAAACCATTCTGGTGACCACCCATCAGGTGGAGGAGATCGAGCATCTGCTCACCGATGTGGTGTTTATCGGGGATGGCGAGCTGCGGCTGAACACCTCGATGGAGGCGCTGGAGCAGGACTTTGTCGAACTGCGGGTCACCGGCGATCGGTTGGCGGAGGCGCAGGCACTGGGCCCGATCCATCAGCGTTCCATGTTGGGTGGCGAGTGTCTGATTTTTGAGGGGGTCAGCGCGGAGCGCCTGGCGCCCTTGGGTGAGGTGAAAACCCCGGGGCTGGCGGATCTGTTTGTCGCCAAGCTGGAACGGGTACAACCGGGGAGGGCCGCCTGATGAACCTGACTCAATGGCGTCCGGTGTGGATGCAATGCCAGCGCGAATTCTGGGAATCCCGGGGGACCTTTCTGCGCACGCCCCTGTGGGTGGCGGCGGTGATCGCCGCGCTGATGGTCATGGGCATGATCACCGGCAATATCGAACTGAATGCGGCGCTCAACGAGCTGCGCGGTGCGCCTGAAAACCTGCAGAAGTTTGAAGACGGCGCGGATCTGGTAGGCGCGCTGATGTCCGGGGACCTGTTCAGCACCCATCCCCAGGTACTGCGGGCGGCGCTGGCGGCCATCGCCATCCCCTTTATTCTGACGTTGCTGCTGGTCAGCCAGGTCTACCTGCTGGGCAGCCTCTATTCGGACCGGCGCGACAAGAGCATTCTGTTCTGGAAATCCCTGCCGGTGTCGGAAACCCGGGTGGTGCTAACCAAGCTGGCGTTCGGTGCGCTGGTGGGGCCGGGAATCTTTATCGGCGCCTCGCTGCTGGTGGGCCTGCTGCACCTGCTGATGTTGCTGGGGTATATCAGTTGGCAGTTGGGTGTGGATTTACCGGATATGGGCAGTCTGATCGGCACCTTTCTGGGCCACAGCCTGGCGCTGGTATCCGGCTGGTTGCAGTTCTCACTCTGGTTCCTGCCGCTGTGGGCCTGGCTGATGCTGGCCTCCGCCTACGCCAAGAAATCCCCGTTTCTGGTGGCCTTTGGGGTGCCGGCGGTGGCGATGGTGCTGGAGCTGTGGATACTGCGCAGTGTGGAACTGTGGCAGGCGGTCTGGGTGCCCACCCACCGGTCCTTCGAAGGGCTGGTGCGGGCCCAGGCGCAACCCGAAGCCTGGCTGAGCCAGTGGGGTGAGACTCTGAGCGAACCGGCGTTCTGGGCGGGTCTGGTGGTCGCAGCGGTGTTCACAGTCGGTGCCATCTGGCTGCGCAATTACCGGTATGAGCTGTAAACTGATGCCCGCGTGATGGTTTGCAGGCTGGGAAACACATTAAGGAGACGATTTTGAGGTTATTTGGCTGGTTGCGGCGCGTGCCTTTGTCGCTGTTGATTATTGTGGTGGGCGTGCTGGGCTTCGTGGCGTTGCTCAATCTCAAACCCCGGCCTGAGCCCCGCCCGGAGCCCGAGCCACCCCGACCGGTGGTGGAGGTGGAGCGGGTGCAGTTGCAGGACCGGGCGCTGACCGTCGAGGCCCAGGGTACCGTCACGCCGCGTCGGGATATCCAACTGGTCAGTCAGGTGGGTGGGCAGATCATCGAGTCGGCGCCGCAATTTGTGGCCGGCGGTCGGTTCCAGAAAGGGGATTGGCTGGTGCGGCTGGACCCCCGGGACTACCGCAATGCCCTCGCCCAGGCCGAGGCTCAACTGCGTGAGGCGGAACGCCTGCTGGCCGAAGAGCGCGGCCGGGCGCGTCAGGCCGAGCGCGAGTGGCGGGACCTGGGCAATGCCGAAGCCAACGCGCTGTTTCTGCGCCAGCCCCAGATTGCCGCCGCCGAGGCGGCGGTGGCCTCCGCCCGGGCGGCGCGGGATCAGGCCCGGTTAGACCTGGAACGCACCGAAGTGCGCGCGCCCTTCGATGGTCGCATCCGACAGACGCTGGCGGATCAGGGGCAGTTTATCGGGCCCGGCACGCCCGTGGCGGATGTTTATGAAGATACTCTTGCCCAGGTGCGCCTGCCCTTGACCGATGCTCAGGCGGCGCTGCTCAACCTGCCCTTTGGCGATGAACTGACGCAAGAGGCCCAACCATCAGTGACCCTGCATGGGCGCGCTCTGGGCGAAGACCACCAGTGGTCGGCCCGCCTGGTGCGCACCGAGGCCAGCCTGGACCCGCAGTCGCGCATGCTCTACGCCGTGGCGGAACTACCGGAGCCCTTCAATACCGAGCGTCATGGCGCGCCGCTGCTGATGGGTTCCTTTGTGACCGCCGAGATTGAAGGCAAGCCGCTGACCGATATTGTCTCTTTACCGATCACCGCCGTGTTTCAACGCGACCGGCTGTACAGTGTCAGCGAGGACGGCGAGGTGGTGGAAAAGCAGGTGCGGGTACTCACCATCGAGGGTGAGCGAATCTGGGTCAATGGGGATCTGCGGGACGGCGAGCCAGTGATCACCGACCGTCAGGGCTATGTCAGCCCGGGCGTGGCGGTCCGGATTGCCGGTGAGGAGGAGCCAACCCCAGAGCCTGCGGAAGACGAAGACGCGCCGGCGGAGCCGGAGGCTGAGGGCGGCGTATGAACCGGTTAATTCAGTGGTTTGTCGAGAACCGGGTAGCCGCCAACCTCCTGATGGTGCTGATCTTCATCGGCGCATTAGTGAGCACCAGCAAACTGGATAAAGAAGTTTTCCCGACGGTATCGCTCAACTTCATTGAAGTCTCCATGAACTACCCCGGGGCCGGGCCTTCGGAAGTGGAAGAGCAGGTGGCCATCCGGATCGAGGAAGCCATTGCCGATATCGACGGCATCGAGGAAATCACCTCCACCTCCAACCAGGGCTGGGGCTCGGTGCGGGCCGAAGTGGTGGAAGGCTATGACCCCCAGCGGGTGCTGAACGACATCAAGACCCAGGTGGATGCCATCAGCACCTTCCCCGGCGACGTCGAGCGCCCAGTGACCCGGCAGATTGTCGGGCGCAGTTTTCTGATGAGCCTGGCGCTGTCCGGGGACGTCAGTGAGGCGGCCCTGAAGGAAACCGGCTGGCGGGTGCGCAATGAGTTGACCCTGCTGGATGGGGTCAGCCATGTGGAGCTCAACGGCACCCGCCCCTATGAGATGGGTATCGAGGTGTCCGAAGCCAGCCTGCGTCGCTATGGCCTGAGCTTTTCGGATGTGTCTAATGCCATTGCCGGCTCGTCCCTGAATGTGCCCGCCGGGGTGATTCGCGCCCACGGCGGCGATATCCAGATTCAGACCCGCAATCAGGCCTACACCGCCGAGGATTTCGGCGGAATTCCGGTGATCACCGCCGCCGATGGCACCCAGGTGATGCTGAGGGATGTGGCCGAGATTCGGGACGGCTTTGATGACTGGAGCGTATTCGCCCAGTTCAACGGCAGGCCGGCGGTCTTTCTGGACCTGTCGATTACCGAGAATCCGGACATCGTCGCCTCCGCTCGGGAGGTGGAAGCCTATATTGAACGGACCCGGGACATTCTGCCGGCGGGGATGACTCTGGAAGTCTGGCGGGATATGTCGACCTTATACGAGAGCCGGTTGAACCTGCTGCTGGAAAACGCCATTACCGGCCTGCTGCTGGTGTTTGTGGTGCTGATGCTGTTCCTGCGCCCGGTGTTGGCGGCCTGGGTCTGCGTGGGCATCGCCACCGCCTTTGCCGGTGCGGTCTGGTTGCTGCCCTACGCCGGGGTCAGCGTGAACATGATCTCCTTGTTCGCGTTTCTGCTGGTTCTGGGGATTGTAGTGGACGATGCCATTATTGTGGGCGAGAGTATTTACACCCGCCATCAGCATGGTCTCAAGGGCACGTCCAGCGCGGCCAGCGGTGCCAAAATGGTCGCGACGCCGGTATTTCTGGCGGTAATCAGCACCATGATCTTTTTTGCTCCCATGATGGCCGTCCCCGGCGCCATGGGCACCGTCACCTTTGCCATCCCGGTGGTGGTGATTCTGTGCCTGCTGTTCTCCCTGATTGAGAGTCTGCTGATACTGCCTTCCCACCTCTCCCACCTGAAACCGGAACGGAAGAGTAAGAACCCACTGTTGCGCAAACTGACCCACGCCCGCCAGAAAGTGGCGGACAGCCTGGACTGGTTCGCCGACCGGGTGTATCTGCGTTACCTCGTCCGGATGCTGGAGCACAAGCTGGCTACCCTGGCGGGATTTGCGGTGGCATTTTTGCTGTCCCTGGGGGTGTTTATCGGCGGCTGGCTGGTCGTGAGCTTTATGCCCATGGTGCCCTCGGATTATCTGGAAGCGCGGGTGACCCTGCCCGAGGGCACGCCGTTCCATGAAACCACCCGCATCATGCGTCAGGTCGAATCGGCGGCCCTGCGGTTGGATCAGGATGAGGAACTGACCGGCGGGAGTGAAGAAGACCTCATTGAAGGCATCCAGACCTGGGCCTGGGGTGAAAACGTCTATGTGTCGGTGGGCCTGGTCGGTGCTGAAGAGCGGGACATCGGCAGCCCGGAGGTGAGCCGCCGTTGGCGGGAGCTGATCGGCGAGATTCCGGAGGCCAAGGAATTCCGGCTGGACTTCACCATCAACGCCGCCGGGGACGATATCAACCTGAACCTGAGCATTGCCGATAATAATCTGGATGCCCAGCGCGAGGCCGCCGAAGCGGTCAGTCGGGTGCTGGCCCAGTTTCCGGGGGTGTATGACGTGGAGAACACCATCGAGAAGGCCCGTCAGGAAGTCAATATCGAGCTGCGCCCGGCAGCGGAGTCTCTGGGGGTGACCCTCGGTCAGGTGGCCGAGCAGGTGCGTCAGGCGTTTTACGGCGCCGAGGTGCAACGCATTCCCCGAGGCATTGAGGACGTGCGGGTTCTGGTGCGCTACCCGCGGGAGGAGCGGGCGCATATTTCCCAACTGGACCGGATGCGTATTCGCCTGGCCGATGGCACCCAGATACCCCTGCTGGACGTGGCCCGCATCGACTTCGTGCCCGGTTATTCCACCATTGAACGCCGTGATCGCAAGCGCACCATCGGTATCAGCGCCAGCGTCGAGGAGGGCGAGGACGCCAATGCCATCGTGGCGGAACTGTTGCGCGAACACCTGCCCGAGTGGCAGCAGCGGTTCCCGGGGCTGACCCTGTCCCCCGATGGCAATATGCAGGACCAGGCGGACTTCATGAGTTCGATGAGCAAGAACTTTGTCCTGGCGGTGCTCCTGATCTACGGCATCATGGCGGTCAACTTCCGCTCCTATTGGCAGCCCGTGATCATCCTGACCGCCATTCCTTTCGGCTTTATGGGCGCGGTCATCGGCCACCTGTTGATGGGCCGGGAAATCAGCATGCTGTCCATGCTCGGCTTTATCGCCTGTGCCGGGGTGGTGGTGAATGACAACCTGGTCCTGCTGGATCGGATCAACAGCCTGCGCCATCAAGGCCTGGCGGTACTGGAGGCGGTGCTTCAGGCCGGGCGGGACCGTTTCCGGGCCATTGTGCTCACCTCGGTCACCACCTTTATTGGCCTGATGCCGATCATGGCCGAGCAGAGCGTGCAGGCGCGGTTCCTGATTCCGATGGTCATTTCCCTGGCCTTTGGGGTACTCTTTGCCACCACGGTGACCCTGATACTGGTGCCGACCCTGTACCTGGCCGCTGACCGGGTCGGGCAGCGCTGGGCGACCTGGCGCGGGCGTCGTCAGGGTCCAGACATTGATGACGATGGAGCCTTGAATGAACCAACCCCATGACGAAGACACCTTCTGGAACCTGGTGGACGAATTTATCGAAAACGCCAATCAGGCGGTGGACCAGGCCGGTGACCCGGCGCTGGTATCCGCCGCCCTGCTTCAGGCCTGCTCCCGTTTCAGTGCTTTTGTGGTGGCGACCTCATCGCTGGATCGCAAGGAGTACACCGATGAAATTCCGTCCGCTCTGTCGTTTTTGAGCGGCCAGTTCCACGAGCAGTTGGAGGCGGACCTGGAGGACTATCGGGAGCATTACAAGGTGTATATCGCCAACGAACGTCCGGATGAACCCCTGCACTGAAGTCACATTCCAACACTTTTTTACGGTGTGGTGACGCCGGCTTATGCTAGCGTAGTCGGGTGGGCTGGGCATCCAGCCAGCTCTACCCTGCGTACCCCTGTGTCACCTTTGAACTCGCCGACGGCTTTCGGATCGGCTTCTATGGAGTGCAAGCATGCATATACCCAAGCTGATGGCCGGTGCCGTTTCAGCCTTACTGACTCTTCCTGCTTACGCGGATGTGGACTGGATTACCGGTGTCTGGCACAACGACCTCTTCGCCGGTACCGATGGGGGTGGCTACACCAACGGTCTCTACGTGTCCTGGTTCGACCTCGCCGACACCGTTCCTGAACAGTACGACGTGCCGTTTCTGGTAAGGCCCTTTGAGGGATGGTTACTGCCCGACCCTTATGGAGAGCTGCAGGTGACCGAGTTCACCATCGGCCAGGCCATGTTGACCCCGGAAGACATTGAAAAACCGGTGCCGGACCCGAACGACGCGCCCTACGCCGGCCTCCTGCAGCTACGGGCGGCCTATACCGTGATCGGGGACGATGTGGCCGACACGCTCGGCGTCACCGTGGGGATTGTCGGTCCGTCTTCCGGCGCCGATGAAGTCCAGAGGGCCGTGCACAAAATGGTGGGAGCGACCAAACCCCGCGGCTGGGACTATCAGGTCAAAGACGAGCCGGTCGGGCAGATTGAGCGTACCCGGGTCTGGCGGTTTGGTCCGGCGCCGAGCGAAGAGCCCCATGCCGATCTGCTCCTGGTAGGCAGTGGTACCCTGGGCAACCTGGAGAGCGCCGCCGGTGCGGCGGTCATTCTTCGCTACGGCACCCGACTGGAGCGCAGCTTTGGTACCGCGGCCCAGATTGTCGGACGGGTCAGTACCCCCATGGCCATTGATGGCGGTTGGAGTGTCTATATCGGAGGCGGTGCGGAATACGTGTACAACCAGATCTTTGTCAGCGGTGGCGGCCTGCGCTCCGGCCAGAGCGGTGATCTGCGCCACGATCAATACGCGGGTTACATCGGCGCTTCCTACGCCTGGGAGCGTTTCAGCCTCACCTTCAGCTTTGTGAACAACAGCAACCTGGACAAGAACGCCAGTGCCCGTCAGCGTTTTGGCGCCTTGAAGCTGGGCTGGAAACTGTAAGTCATGCTATGCCACACCTGATTGTCCTCGGCAGCGTCTGGCCCGAACCCAAATCTTCAGCGGCGGGCACCCGTATGGTTCAACTGCTGGAAGAGTTTCAGCGGGCCGACTGGCGGATCACCTTTGCCAGCGCCGCCCTGCCCTCCCAGCACCGGCTCGATCTTCCGGCGCGAGGTATCGCGGAAGCGGCCGTTGAACTGAACGCGGACAGCTTCGACCGCTGGCTCGTCGAGCAAGCGCCGGATGCTGTGCTCTTTGATCGCTTTATGACCGAGGAGCAGTTTGGCTGGCGGGTTGAGCGAACCTGCCCAAGCGCCGTGAGGCTGCTCGATACCGAAGACCTGCACAGCCTGCGCGCCGCCCGCTGGGCACGGCTGAAACGTCGTCAGTCCCTTGCTGGCTCCGAAGCCGAGCGCCAGTCGGTACGCCCGGAAACCGCCGCCCCCGATGAACTGTTTCAGGAAATGGCCGACAGCGACCTGCTGCAGCGCGAGCTGGCCGCGATTTATCGATGCGACCTGAGCCTGATGATTTCCGAGTTTGAAATGCAGCTGCTGACGGACACCTTCGAGGTGCCGCCGTCCTTGCTGATTTACCTGCCCCTCTGGGCCTCATCCGAGCCGAACCCCCTGCCCTTTGAGTCGCGCGAGCACTTTGTCAGTATCGGCAACTTTCGCCACGCCCCCAACTGGGATGCGGTGTTGTGGCTGAAACACGACCTGTGGCCGCGCATCCGCGCGGCTCTTCCCGAAACTGAATTGCATCTGTACGGCGCCTATCCGCCACCCAAAGCCACCGCGCTGAACAATCCCCGGCAGGGCTTTCGGGTGCTCGGTTGGGCCGAGGATGCCCGCGAGGTGATGGGACGGGCCCGCGTCTGCCTGGCGCCTCTGCGCTTTGGGGCCGGTATCAAGGGCAAGTTGTTGGACGCCATGGTCTGCGGCACGCCCAGTGTGACCACCTCGGTGGGTGCTGAAGCCATGGCTGACCAGAACCAATGGCCGGGCGTGGTGGCTGATGATGCCGACGCTCTTCTTGAGGCAGCAGTCTCTCTGTATCAGGACAAAACTCGATGGCAATCGGCCCAGATCCAAAGCCGGACAACTCTGGCCCAGCGATTTTCCCCGCAACGGTTTGAGGGTGTTCTGCTCGATCGCCTGCGTACCCTGCAAACCACTCTGGTCGACCATCGACGTCGGAACATTGTCGGCACCATGTTGCGCCATCATCAACACCGCAGCACCCAGTACATGAGTCAATGGATCGAGGCCAAAAACCGCCTCGCCGCCCGCGACGATTCGCACAATAGTCCCTGAACCGTTAAGCTAACTGTGTACCAACGGTTTGCGACTCTCGAGTGTCGAACCGTGCCACCGATACCGAGTAGTCAGTTATAAGGTAGA
>NZ_DGMV01000016.1:18051-24277 GCF_002388575.1 Marinimicrobium sp. UBA4509 | reverse complement strand
TTTTTCTACAGCCTCGTTATGTGTGAATACGAGTAGAACAATGGAAATCCTTATTATCAGAGCCCTTCAGGTAGTGGGGATAGTATGGCGGTCGATATGTGTTCTTCACCTTCAGGTCATACAAGGAAATCCTATGAATAAGCATAAAGGGTCGTGTCTGTGTGGCGCAGTGAGGTTTGAGGTGCAAGGGGGCTTCGACAGCTTTTACCTGTGTCATTGTAAGCACTGCCAAAAGGATACCGGATCAGCTCATGCGGCAAACTTGTTTTCGCTGTCAGCCAGCCTGACCTGGTTATCGGGTTCAGACTCCGTGACGACCTTTAGACTTCAGGGTACTCGCCATAGCAAAAGTTTCTGTCAGCTTTGCGGTTCAGCACTGCCCATAAGTGATGGCACAGGGCTACTCGTTGTTCCCGCCGGGTGCTTAGATACAGAAGTGTCTATACAACCAACCGCTCACATCTTTACATCCAGCAAAGCGGTTTGGGATAGAGAGTTGGAGGTGCTGCCAACGTTCGAGTCGCTGCCTGGTTGAGGCGCCACCATGTAGGATCATAGAAGCTGCACCTCGGTTAGTGTTTAGGGGCATTTAGGGGGGAGACAACGTGGACGATTTTCTAGCAGATGTAGCGGCCTGGTGTGCAGTGGTCATTGAGGCGATAGGCATTGGAACGATTGCCTTGTTCGCGCTATACGCACTGTTCAATGCGGTACTCAGATTGCTCAAGCGAGAGAGCCTGGATTTTATTTTCCAAGAGCTTCGTCAACTATTGGGTCGGGGTATACTGCTTGGACTTGAGTTTCTGATCGCCTCAGACATCATTTATACGGTGGCGGTAGAGCTTACCTTTGAGACCATTGGTGTACTGGCCATCGTGGTGTTGATCCGTACGTTCCTCAGTTTTACGCTTGAAGTGGAAATGTATGGTAAATGGCCCTGGCAGGATAAGCGCGAGTAACAACTGCGTCGTTTACAGAGCGCTTATTCTGCGCCTGCCGGGCGCTTATCAGTGTCTGAGTCTGGCTCTTCCTTCTCTTCATTCAACCAGGTGCCGCAGTGTTTGCAGTACTTGGCGTCGTGCTCATGCTGGTTTTTTCCACACCCTGGGCATGCTTCATCGGAATAGCGGTCCTCGCGCAGTGACCGAATGACTTCGGCGGAAAATACACCGGCGGGCAGTGCGATAATTGAGTAGCCCGCGAGCATGATCATGACGGAGATGAACTGCCCCAAGGGGGTGACCGGTGAGATGTCGCCGTAGCCGACGGTGGTCAGGGTGACGATACCCCAATAAATGGAGGTGGGGATGCTGGTAAATCCGGCCTCATGGGGTTCGATCAGGTAAAGAAAGGTGGAAAAAATAGTCACCAACATCAAGATGGTGAACAGGAACAGCATTATCTGGCCCCGGCTGCGCTTCAGTGCGTCCAGCAGTAAGCGTCCCTGGCCCACCAGGGCCATCATTTCCAGAACCCGGAATAACCGTAGTGTTCGTAGCAATCGAATGACCACCAGCGTCTGAGCCCCGGGGAGAATCAGCATCAGCCAGGTGGGCAGAACGGCCAGTACGTCGATGATGCCATAGAAGCTCTTCAGGTAAAGCAGCGGTTTATGCAGGCAATAGATGCGCAGCCCAAGCTCCAGAGTGAATAGTAAGGTGATCACCCATTCGGTGTAATAAAACAGGGTGCCGAACCGTTCGTGATATTCCTGAACACTGTCCAGCAGGATAACGCCGACACTCATGAAGATGAGAATCGCCAGTAAGATATCGAAGCCTTTGGCTACCGGGGTATCCGATTCAAAGATGATCTGGAAAAGGCGCGTTCTGATTCCGACATCGGCGGGCTGCAATGACGACATGGGCTGATTATCCTGTAAACGGGCTCCGTAGCGTGAAGGGCAGCATAGCACTACCCGCGGCGGTGCCCAAAGGTATGTAGGGTTGGTTCCGTGTCTGCGCTCACTTGACAATGCGTCTATACTGAATCCGGTTGCGTACTCATTTTACCTGTTCGGCGCTGTTTCTGCCGAAGTAGTCACTTACCGTACGATAAGGATGAACCCATGACTCAAGATGCGTCAAAGGCTGGTGTTGGCTCCACGGTCCTGATACCGGTTTTCATTCCCGCCGTCATTGTAATCCTCATGCTGGTGGTGGGCACTATCAGTAACCCGGAGCTGGCCGGCAAGGCCTTCGCCACCACCCTCAGCTATATCACGGAAACCTTTGGTTGGTTCTACATGCTTTCCGTGGCGTTTTTCCTGGTGTTCATCGTCAGTATGGCGCTGACCAAGTGGGGCCACATCAAGCTGGGGCCGGATCACGCTGACCCTCAGTATAGCTTCCCGGCCTGGTTCGCCATGCTGTTTTCTGCGGGCTACGGTATTGCCCTGTTGTTCTTTGGTGTGGCGGAACCCGTGTTGCATTTTGCGTCTCCGCCAGAAGGCGCGGCTGAAACGGTAAATTCAGCCAAACAGGCTATGCAAATCGCTTTTTTCCACTGGGGTTTTCACATCTGGGCGATTTATGGCCTGGTAGGCTTGGTGCTGGCGTATTTTGCCTTTCGTCATGGTCTGCCATTGTCGATTCGCTCCGCGCTGTATCCGTTGATCGGAGACAAAATTTATGGGCCCATGGGTCATGCGGTGGATGTGTTCGCCATTCTCGGCACCATGTTCGGTATTGCGACCACGCTTGGCTTATCGGTGGCGCAAATCAATGCCGGTATGAACTATTTATGGCCAGAGATTCCGGTAAGTGTAACCGTTCAGATTATTGCAATTGCGGTAATTACCTGCCTTGCCATATTTTCAGTGGTCGCGGGGATGGATAAAGGCGTAAAACGCCTGTCTATTTTGAATATGCTTCTGGCCGTGTCGCTGATGATCTTTGTGTTTATCGTCGGGCCGAGCGTGCACATCCTGGAAACCTTTCTGCAGAACACGGGTAGCTACCTGAATAACATCGTCGAGCGGACGTTCAACCTGCAGGCCTATTCCCGCAGTGACTGGATTGGTAACTGGACGCTGTTTATTTTTGGCTGGACCATCGCCTGGGCGCCGTTTGTGGGTCTGTTTATCGCCAAGATCAGCCGGGGCCGAACCATCCGTCAGTTTGTGGTCGGGGTGATGCTGGTGCCGTCGGTGTTTACGTTCATGTGGTTCTCGGTCTTTGGGGATACCGCGTTGAATCTGATCATGAATGAAGGCTATACCACGCTGATTGGCGATGTGCAGGCGGACCATGCCACGGCGCTGTTCAAGTTATACGAGGCGCTGCCTCTGAGCTCGATTGTGTCCTTTATTACCGTGATCCTGATCATCACCTTCTTTGTCACATCGTCGGACTCGGGTTCGCTGGTTATTGATTCACTGGCCTCGGGCGGTGCCATTCATACCCCCGCCTGGCAGCGAGTCTTCTGGGCGACGTCGGAAGGGTTGGTGGCGTCGGCCTTGTTGTTGGCGGGTGGCCTGAGTGCTTTGCAGACCATGACCATCGCCAGTGCCCTGCCGTTTTCCATCATCATGATCATTGCGGCGGTGGGCATGTGGCGCGCCCTGGTGATTGAAGGGCACCATCACCGCAGCCTGAAAACCGATGTACAACAGCGTTTTTCCGGGACCTCCGGCAAAGGACTCTGGCGTCGTCGCCTTGCTGGTCTGGTGAACTTCCCGGATCAGGCGAAGGTGTGGGAGTTTATGACCACCACGGTCAACAAGGCCATGCATCGGGTTGAGCGTGAACTGACCAAGCAAGGGTGGTCCGCTGAAACGCATTTGGACGAAGAGCACCTTCGCCTCTACCTCAAGGTGGTCAAAGAGGAGCAGGTGGATTTCATTTACGAGATTCGGATGCTGGAACATCTGCTGCCTGATTACGCCTATCCGGAAATGCCGGATGAAGAGACCCAACGGCACTACTATCGGGCGGAAGTGTTTT
The DNA here is from genome assembly GCF_002388575.1 of Marinimicrobium sp. UBA4509. Lineage (NCBI taxonomy): Bacteria > Pseudomonadati > Pseudomonadota > Gammaproteobacteria > Cellvibrionales > Cellvibrionaceae > Marinimicrobium > Marinimicrobium sp. UBA4509. The sequence continues at coordinate 20,333 of NZ_DGMV01000016.1, read as the reverse complement.
TACGCCGCGGTGGTCAGCTTTACGATATTTATGGGTTTGATCAGCAGGATATTATTACCGATATTCTCGACCAGTTTGAGAAGCACCTGCACTTCCTGCACATATCCCCGGGAAGCCTGCCCTGGCGGATGGAGGAGCACGATGACCTGCTCAGTACTCCGCCTGAGCCACCGGAAGAGGAGCCCGGCGTTCAGAGCTCTGAGCAGTCATCCAATGCGGACTCCCGTCAGGACGGATAAGGAGCGGGTATGTCGATGACTTCAAAACCGTTTGTACTCGGCACGCTGTGTGCCGCCTTGTCCTTCAGCGGCACTGCTCAGGCACAAAGCGATCCTGAAGTGGAGGCGCTGATCGAGGAGATCGATCGGCTCAAGGCGCGGGTAGAGCAGCTCGAAGAGGAATCGGTCCGCAGCGACTCGGTTCGCGATCTGGGGGACATGTCCGACGGCTCAGGGGAGCAAGCGAGTGCATCGGAACCGGCGGTGCATGTCGGGGGCGCTTTGCGCTTTAACCTCGTGCACCGGGATTTTGTGGACAGCTCCGATGGTAAGCGCGGCGAGAGCGGGCTGGATGTGTTTCGCCTGAACGTGGACGGGGAGATCGACAACATCCTGATCTCGGCCGAGTACCGCTACTACTCCTATATGCACACCCTGCACCACGGCTGGATTGGCTACGAATTCGAAGACGAAAGCCAGCTTCAGTTTGGTGTCCATCGGGTGCCCTTCGGTCTGCTGCCATACCCCGCCCACAACGCTTGGTTCGGCGTTCCCTATTATGTGGGGCTTGGGGATGATTACGACATGGGCGTGAAATACCAGAGCTCCGATGGCCCCTGGAGTTGGCATCTCGCGTTCTACAAAAACGAAGAGCTCAATGATGCGAGCAACCCCAACCGTTATTCCTTCGACCTGATCCGCGCCGATGATCAGCAGAATGAGGAGGTCAACCAGTTCAACGGTCGTGCCGCCTATACCTTTGGCCTGGGCACCGCCTGCGAAACGGAACTGGGCGGGTCCGTACAGGCCGGCGAAGTGTACAACGCCACCACCGACCGGCGTGGCGATCAGTGGGCGGCGGCGGCGCATATGGACAGCCGCTGCGGGCGCTGGAACCTTCAGCTCAAAGGGATGAGCTACCAGTATGATCCGGTCAACCCGGCGGGTGTGGACAACAGCGTAGTGACCGTCGGGGCCTTTGCCGGCACCTACGACATTGCCAGCGAGGCGGATATACTGGTCGCCAACCTGGCCTACAATGTGCCGTCGCCGTGGGAGAGTGTGGACAGCATTACCTGCTACAACGATTACTCCCGGCTTTACAAAGGCCGGGCCGGCGTTCTGGATTCGCAGATCAACACCACCGGCTGTGCCATCGGCAGTGGCCCCCTGTTCAGTTATGTGGACTATATTCTCGCAAACAATATGGCCTACTTCGATAACGGTTCTCTGGCCGGTGGCGGTGAAGACGAATGGCATGGCCGTTTTAACGTTAATATCGGTTTTTACTGGTGAGCTTTATGAGACAGCGATTTAAGATAACGTCCGTCATGGCGCTGACCCTGTCCCTGTTTGCGTTTGAGACGGCGGCCCGGGATGAGCTGAATGTCGTGTCCTGGGACGGGGCCTATGTGAAAAGTCAGATCCTCGGTTTCATTCGTCCTTATGAGGATGAGACCGGTGCCCGGGTCAATGTGATTCAGTACACCGGGGGCATCGAGGAAATCCGTCGCCAGGTGCGCGCCTGGAATGTGAAGTGGGATGTGGTGGACCTGGAATTGTTCGATGCCATTCGTGCCTGTGAAGAAGGCCTGCTTGAACCCATTGACCCGGAGAGCCTGCCGGCCGCGCCGGATGGTACACCGGCGAGTGAGGATTTCATCAATGTCAGTCTGATGCCCTGTGGCGTGGGTAACGTGGTGGGCTCTACGGTGGTCAGTTACGATCGGGAGCGGTTTGAAAAAGGCCCCGAAACCCTGGAAGACTTTTTTGACCTGAAACAGTTTCCCGGGCGACGCGGCCTGCGCCGCAGCCCCCAGGGGAACCTGGAATGGGCACTGGTTGCAGACGGCGTTCCCCGGGGCAACGTTTATGAGGTGCTGTCCACCGAAGCCGGTGTCGATCGAGCGTTCACGGTTCTGAACCGGATCAAACCCTACATTGAATGGTGGGAAGAAGGTGAAGAGGCAATACGCCTGCTGGAAACCGGCCAGGTGGTGATGTCCTCGGTTTACAGCGGGCGGGTGGACGACGCCGTGCAACGGGGTGAACCACTGGAGATTG
>NZ_DGMV01000016.1:307-17958 GCF_002388575.1 Marinimicrobium sp. UBA4509 | reverse complement strand
GAACCACTGGAGATTGTCTGGGACCATCAGGTCTGGTTTTACGATGTCTGGGGCATACCCCGGCACGGCCGCAATACCGAACAGGCCATGGATTTTTTGAAGTACGCCACATCCACAGAAAGTCTGGCCGCCCAGGCGCGTTACATCCCCTACGGACCGGTTCGTCAGTCCTCGCTGGCTTTGTTGGAACCCGAGTTGCGCAAGCGGCTGCCTACCTCGGAGCAGAACCTGAAAACCGCGATCGAGCTTGATGCCCACTGGTGGTCGGACAACCTGGACCGCATTGCCCCGCGCTTTGAACGCTGGGCCGAGCGCCCGGTGATGGTTCCCAAGTCCCTTCCTCGATAGAGTACTGATAGTGGCACCTCATGTGGTGCCACTTTCCCCGCCACTCTTGCACCGAAATAATCTATCTGTCGTCAAAAACATCCCTTTGATCAATATTTAATCTTTTCGCGTTTTATTTGTGATCCTGAAAAAAAATCCCCCCGTATAGCGCAACGTAGTTCAACAGTAATGCTAACAATCAGGAGCTAACACCATGAACGCGTTATTGAAATATACGGGAATATTGGGTCTGTCTATGAGCTTGATAGCTTGTGGCAGTGATGATGACGATCCGCTTCCGATGCCGGAGCCCGAACCGGAAGTGAATACCGTCGTTGACGTTGCCGTCGACAACGGTAATTTTACCACGCTGGTCGCCGCCCTTGAGGCAACCGGTCTGGACGAAACCCTCGACGATCCAGAAGGCGAATTCACGGTGTTTGCCCCCACCGATGATGCCTTTGCTTTGCTCGGTGAAGAAACCATCAGCGCTTTGTTGGAAGACACCGACACCCTCTCGGACATTCTCCTTTACCACGTAATTTCCGGTGCTGAAGTGGATTCGACCGGTGCCGTGGCCGCCGCGGGAACCACCGTGGAAATGGCCAACGGTGATAGCGTCGGTCTGTCCCTCTGGGGCGAAGACCTGCTGGTCAATCTGTCGCTGGTGACCATGGTGGATGTGGAAGCCGACAATGGCGTGATTCATGTCATTGACGCGGTGCTGATGCCACCGGAAGAAAACGGTGATCGCGAGCAGACCATTGCCGACCTGGCGGTCGCTACCGAAAGTCTGTCAACTCTGGTAACGGCTCTTGATACCGCCGGTCTGGTCCCCACCTTCGACGACCCGGATGCAACCTTCACGGTATTTGCTCCCACCAATGCGGCGTTTGAAGCCGTCGGTGAAGAGAACCTTCAGGCCCTGCTGAATGACGAAGAAGCGCTGACCGCAGTTCTGAGCCAGCATGTGGTCTCCGGTGCCGAAGTGAATAACGTGGGTGCTTACGCCGCAAACGGCACCAGTGTTGAAACACTGGGTGGAGCGGAAATACCCGTCGCCATTAACGACAGCCGTATGCTGACCGTAGGTGGTTCCGTGGTGTCCATGACCAACATTTACGCCAGCAACGGTGTGATTCACGTAATCGATTCTGTGATCGTCGGCGACGTTGAATTGCCGGCTCCGCCCATGTCCATTGTTGATGTGGCCAGTGACGCGGGTAACTTCGAAACGCTGATCGCGGCTTTGGAGGCGACAGGTCTGGATACCACTTTGGCCGACCTGGATTCGTCTTTCACCGTGTTTGCGCCGACCGATGCCGCCTTTGCCGAGCTGGGTGACGACACCATCAATGCCCTCTTGGCAGACACCGACACTCTGTCTGACATCCTGCTGTACCACGTGATTGCCGGCGATCCGATTCTGGCTGATGCCGCCATCAGCGTCGCTCAAAGCAATGACTCCGTGGTAGAGATGGCCAATGGTGATGGCGCCGGTCTGTCCTTGTCAGGAGAGAGTCTGCTGATCAACACTTCTACCGTGTCTACCGCCAACGTTCTGGCCGACAACGGTGTGATTCACGTGATCGATAAAGTGATGATGCCGCCGGCGCCTCAGACTGTCGATGCAACCATTGCAGGGGCTGCAGTCGCACAGGATCGCTTCTCCACGTTGGTGACTGCGCTTCAGCAGGCAAACCTGGTAGCGACTTTGGACGACCCGGACGCGACCTTTACCGTGTTCGCACCGACCAACGCTGCATTCGACAAAATTCCGGAAGAAGACCTGAATGCGCTGTTGGCCGATCAGGAGGCGCTTACTGAAGTATTGCTGTCTCATGTGGTCAGTGGCGCTGCAGTAGATTCCGTAACGGCCTACACGCTCAACGGTACTACCGTGGAGACAGCGGCAAGCAACAACATTAGCGTGGAAATCGTGGATGGTATGTTGCAGGTCGGTGGTGCGAATGTCACCGAAGCGGATATCAACACCACCAACGGTGTGATCCATGTCATTGACACTGTGATTATGCCTCCGGCTCAGTAGTGCTGGGAGATGCCCGCCTGAGAAGGCGGGCATCGGAAACGTGCTTGGCCCCGGTATCGCGAGATACCGGGGTTTTTTTTTATGGTCCCTGCTGGCGATTGGACGATACCGCAGCTCAGAGCGTATAATGTCGTACAAATAAAAACGTAAACGCTGTATTGATGATTGATTTCTTTGGGAGAACGAGTGATATGAAAATTGCATTGATGAACGAATTCAGCCAAGCGGGCAAGAACCCGATTGTGCTGGAGCAACTGAATGCCGTGGCCGATGACCTGGGCCATCAGGTGTTCAACGTGGGTATGAACGGCGATAACGACCACCGCCTGACCTATATCCACCTGGGTATCATGGCCGGTCTGCTGCTGAACTCCAAAGCCGTGGATTTCGTGATCAGCGGTTGCGGCACCGGGCAGGGCGCCCTGATGTCCCTGAACGCGCACCCGGGCGTGGTCTGCGGCTACTGCATCGACCCCTCTGATGCCTACCTGTTTGCCCAGATCAACAACGGCAACGCGCTGGCACTGCCGTTTGCCAAAGGCTTTGGCTGGGGTGCCGAGCTGAACTGCCGCTACATTTTCGAAAAGGCCTTCACCGGCGAGAAAGGCCAGGGCTACCCGCCCGAGCGCAAAGAGAGCCAGGTGCAGAACGCCCACATTCTGGATGGCGTAAAAGATGCCATGTCCAAGGATTACCTGGACGGCCTGAAGGCCCTGGATCAGGAACTGGTCAAAACCGCCGTGACCGGCGAGCGCTTCCAGGCGTGCTTCTTCGAGCACTGTCAGGATCAGGCGCTGGCCGATTACGTGCGCAGTGTGCTCGATGCCTGATTGAAACATCCGGCTCGCTGAACCAAAAAACCCCACCACTGCGTGGGGTTTTTTGTGCCTATCGCCAAAATCAACGAGACCTGCCCCTGTGTCTCTGCTATAACTAAGGCTGATCGCATAGCGTCGCCCGGGGTTCCGGGCGACCTCATTCATCGGCGGTAAGGACTCCTCGTTTGCGACTAGGTAACGTTGGTTTGGCGATGCCCCGGCGGTGGGGCAGGCGGGCAGGGCTGCTCCTATTGGCCTGCGTTGTTGCCTTGCCGGTGATGGCCGCGGAGTCCCGCAGTGAGCCAGAAGCGCCACACCTGCGGGTTGGCGTGTACGAAAATCCCCCCAAAATTTTCCTCAGTGAAACCGGTGAGCCCTCGGGCATTCTCGGCGATCTGCTGCTTCATATCGCCGAGCAGGAGGGCTGGCAACTCGAGCCGGTGGCCTGTCTCTGGCAGGCTTGCCTGAGCGCCCTGGCCAACGGTGAAATCGACCTGATGCCGGATGTGGCTCTGACCCCCTCGCGGGCCACGCGGTTTGATTTCCATGAGATTCCCGCGCTCCTGAGCTGGTCCCAGATCTATGTCGCGGCCGGGACGGAGCAACCCACCAGTTTGCTGGAGTTACAGGGGCGGAGGCTGGCGGTGCTCCAGGGCTCGGTGCAGCACGATTATCTGATGACGTTCTTCTCAAGCATGGAGCTGCCGGTCCAGTGGGTGCTGGTGGACAGCCTGGAGGCGGGCTTTCAGGCGGTGCTGGACCAGCAAGCCGATGCGGTGGCGGCGAATCAGTTCTATGGCGATCAGCGAGCCCAGGGAACCGACCTGGTGCGGGCGCCGGTGGTGTTTTTGCCCAGCCGGCTGTATTACGCGGTGACCCCCGGGCGACTGCCGAAGGTGTTGACCACCATCGATGACTATCTGGACCTATGGCGCAATGATCCGGGGTCCCTGTATTTCGAAACGCTGCGTCGCTGGGAGCCCCAGCGGGAGTCCGGGCCTCTGCCGACCTGGCTTTGGTGGAGCCTGGCCGGTCTCAGTGCCATGCTGTTGGCCGCGCTGCTGTTCAGTGCGCTGTTGCGCCGTCAGGTGCAGCGCCAGACGCAGCAACTGCAGAAAAGCGAACAGAAGCTGAGCACCATTCTCAACAGTGTGCAGGCGCATATCTATATCAAGGGAACGGATTTGCGCTACCAGTATGTCAATCAGAAAGTCGCTGACCTGTTGGGTGCCCCACCAGACGCTATTGTTGGCAATCGAGATGAAGACTTTTTCGATGCGGAGACTGCTCGCCTGCTAAAAGAAAATGACAGTCGTGTGTTACTGCGTGGCGAGCGATTTTCCAATGAAGAGGTGAGCCGGGTTAAAGGCCGTGAAACGTCCCGTGTGTTTCTTTCGGAAAAGTTGCCGTTGCGTACGCCGTCCGGCGATATCTACGCGCTGTGCGGCATATCCACCGATATTACGGAACATCGCCATATCCAGGAGCAGCTTCACCAATTGTCGTTTTTTGATGCCCTGACGGGCCTGCCCAACCGGCGGTTGCTGCTTGATCGGGTCCGGCACGGGCTGTTCAGCAGTACCCGCACCGGCTACGACGGGGCCCTGGTCCTGCTGGATCTGGACAACTTCAAAAGTGTGAATGACTCCCTGGGACATGATGCCGGCGACCAGCTGCTGTGCGCGGTGGCGGAGCGTATTCAGCGCAAGTTGCGCGCCACCGACACCCTGGCGCGCTTCGGCGCCGATGAATTTGTGGTGCTGCTGGAGGACCTGGCGCTGCAGCCGGACCGGGCCGTTGTGGCGGTGCGTAACCTGGCCGATGAATGGCTGACCGCCCTGGCCGAGCCCTTTGAGCTTGGCGGCGCCCCCTATGTGATCAGCGTGAGTCTGGGGGTTGCCCTGTTTTCCGATGCCGGTGAGGACACCGACACTCTGCTCAAGGGCGCGGATCTGGCGCTGCAGGCCTCGAAACGACTGGGTCACAACCGGCTGCAGTTTTTCAATCCGGCGATGCAGGTGGCGATCAATCGGCGTACTCAGTTGGAAGGGGCGCTGCGTCAGGCCATCGAATCGCGCCGCCTGGCGTTGCATCTGCAACCGCAGGTCAACACGCGCGGCGAGGTGGTGGCCATGGAAGCGCTCGCCCGCTGGGAGCATCCCGAGCTGGGGATGATCTCCCCGGCCGAGTTCATTCCTCTGGCCGAGAGCACCGGTCTGATTGTGCCTCTGGGGGAGTGGGTGCTGGAGCAGGCCTGTGCCTACCTGGCGGATTGGCAGGGGGATGAGCTGCTCAAAGGCGTGGTCCTGGCGGTCAATATCAGCCCGGCGCAGTTCCGCCACCCCAACTTTGTGGATCACCTGGAAAACACCCTGGAAGCCTCGGGGTGCCCCCCGGAGCGGTTGGAGCTGGAGGTGACCGAGAGCCTGTTGATCGATGAACTGGACCAGGTGATCGAGCGGATGGAAAGCCTGCGGGCCCACGGCATACGGTTTGCGCTGGATGATTTCGGGACCGGCTATGCCTCCCTGAGTTACCTCAAGCGATTGCCACTGCAGTTGCTCAAAGTGGATCAGTCGTTCGTCCGGGATCTGCTGACCGATCCGAACGACGAGGCCATTGTCCGCACCATCATTGCCCTCGGCCAGAGCCTGGATCTGGAGGTGCTCGCCGAGGGCGTGGAAACCGAGGCCCAGGCCAAACGTCTGGAAGCCCTCGGCTGCACCTTTCTGCAGGGTTACCTGTACGGTAAGCCCGCACCGCTGGAGCAGTGGCGCAAAGACCAGCGACTGGCCGTCACCCCACTCAATTAACACCGCTGTCATTGGATTGTCATGCTAGTGCGGTTGCATAGGCGCCATGCACCTGATGATGGCCTGGATGAGATTGGGTGGGCACCTGCTTCGAGCACTGCCCGCCAACGGTTGGCGCGCCTGCTGGTGGCGCTGGCCCCTACTGTTGCTGCTCTGGTTGGGCAGCGGTCTGCTGTTTCTCTGCCACGCCCTCGGTTTCCTGCTCGATGAGCTGCTGTTTCGCGGCTACCGCCGTGTCGCCGTGCGCGCTCCGGTGTTTATCGTGGGCGTGCCGCGCAGTGGCACCACCTTTCTGCAGCGGCGCCTGGCGGACGATCCGGCGTTCACGACCCTGACGCTGTGGGAGTGCCTGCTTGCGCCGTCGATTTCCGAGCGCTATTTCTGGCGTTTCGTCGGTTGGTGTCTGGCGCCGCTGCGGCGCTGGATCGGGCGCTGGCGCTGGGCAGCCATGGATCGAGTGCACCGGTTGGTTTGGCAGGAGCCGGAGGAAGATTTTCTGTTGCTGTTGTACCGGGGGGGCTGTTTTCTGCCGGCGTTGCTGTGCCCAGGGGCGGAGCGCTACTGGCGTCTGGCCTTTTTTGATGACGCGGTGCCGGCCCCGGAGCGCCGCGCAATGCTGGCGTTCTATCGGCGCTGCCTGCAGCGGCACCTGTACTTTAACGGCCGCGATAAGCGACTGCTGAGTAAAAACCCTTCCTTTACGCCTTGGATTCAGGACTTGCGCGCCGCGTTTCCCGACGCCCGCTTTATTGCCTGTGTGCGTCGCCCGGAGGAGGCGGTGCCCTCCCAGTTGAGTGCGTTGCGCCCGGTGCTGCGTCTGTGGGGCGGCGATTCCGTCGCACCGGAGCTGAGCGAGCGGATGATTACCGTGCTGCACGGCTATTACCGCCGGGTTCTGGCATTGCGCGGGGCACCCTGGGTGCAGATTCTGCCGCTGGCCGAACTCTCGCGGCTGGATACCCGGGGGTGGTTCCGACTCTACGCGTTTCTCGGCCAGCCTTTGCCTTCAGGGGGCGCCGTCGCACTTAGTGACGAATCGCGCCGCGATGCCGGTCCGGGTCACCGCTATGATCTGGCGGAGTTCGGCCTGAGTGAGGCCGGTATTCGTCAACGTTTTGTGTCTGTCTGGCCTCACCCATGAGCGGAGTCGTCCTATGAGCCCTGAACCGCGCCACCCTTTACTGTTGCCCGAGGCCCTGCGGGTGGCGGTCGTATCCGACGCCGCCCCCGGTCGAAACGGAGTGGGTGCTTACTATCAGGATCTGATGGAGCAGCTGGCACCGGAGCTGGAGCGCATTGTGCTGTTTTCGCCCCGGGTGGAAGGGGGCCGATGGCGCGCGGGGCTGGCCTTGCCGCTGCCCGGTGACCGTACCCAGAAGCTGTGCATTCCCAATCCCTGGGCGCTCCGGCAGGCGCTTCGGGAGCTCGCGCCTCAGGTGATGATTGTGGCCACGCCGGGGCCCTATGGGCTGTTGGGGGCGCGCCTGGCGAAATCCCTGGGGATTCCCGTACTCGCGGGCTTTCACACCGCCTTTGAGCAATTGACTGAACTCTACTGGCAGGGCTCCTGGCGGGGCCGGCTGGTCCACCGGCTGTTCGATCGCTCCCACCGCTACCTGTTTGCCCGGTCCCGCTCGGTGCTGGGCAATTCCCGGAATATGCTGGAGCTGGCCCAGCGGATGGGGGCGCCCTCTACCGGATTGATCGGCACGCCGATTTCGGCGGAGTTTGCCTGCACACCCCGTCGCCCCTACGGCGGCCAATTGCGTCGCGTCCTGTTTGCCGGCCGCTTGGCCGCGGAGAAAAACCTCACCGCGGTCATCGAAGCCGCCCGGGTGCACCGGGATATGGTGTTCAGTATTGCCGGCGACGGGCCGCTGCGTCGCGAGCTGACGGACGCCGCCCGTGCCTGCCCGAACCTGCGCTTATTGGGTTGGCTCGATCGCGAGGCGCTGCGGGCGGAAGTGGATGACCACGACCTGCTGCTGTTGCCCTCACACTTTGAATCCTTTGGCACCATCGCGCTGGAGGCCATGGTGCGGGAGCGGTTGGTCATGGTGTCCTCCGGCTGTGGTATCACCCAGTGGCCCGACCTGTGCCCCGGGCTGACCATCATCGACCCGTCACAGAGTGCGGCCGAGGCGCTGACCCAACTGCGAGCCCGCACCCCCGCCGAGCGCCGGCAGCGGGCCTGCACCGCCGCGCAGGTGGCCAGTGCGCTCAATGAACGCTGCCTCGCGCACTGGTGTGAGCTGCTGACCCATACCGTGGCCCAGCGCTCGACGCTACCGTCCGTTCCGCCGCCCGCGGTCGCCTCCGTGCTGGACTGACGGCCGTGGAAGCGTTGTTATCCATCCACGATGTGATGCCGGAGACCCTGGATCGGGTGGAGGCACTGCTGTCCATGGTGCCGGTGTCGGCCCGGCCCGGTACCGTGTTACTGGTGGTACCGGGGCGGGATTGGCGCCCCGGAGATCTGGCCCGCCTGGGTTGCTGGCAGTCCAGGGGGCTGGAGCTGGCGGGACACGGCTGGTTTCATCGGGCCGAGCGGGTCCGGGGCTGGTATCACCGCTGTCACGCCCACCTGATTTCCCGCCAGGCGGCCGAGCATCTGAGTCAGCCGCGCGCCGCGCTCAGGGCACTGCTGGCCGATAACCACCGTTGGTTTGCCCGTCATCGACTGGCCCCGCCGGAGCTGTATGTTCCGCCGGCCTGGGCCCTGGGAGAGCTCAGGGGTGAGGATCTGGCCGAGTCGCCCTTTACCTATGTGGAAACCGCCTCGGGGCTCCTCCACACCGCCACCGGCGTGCGGCGGCGATTACCGCTGGTGGGGTTCGAGGCCGATACCCCGCTGCGGGCCCTGGGGCTGCGGTTCTGGAATCGCTGCAACCGGGGGTTCACCAGTGAACGCCACCCGTTGCGCATTGCGTTGCACCCGGGCGATGCCGAGCTGCACCTGGCCGGGGATCTGAGCCAGACGCTTGCGCCTCTGACCCGTTGTATCGATTACCGGACGCTGTTCTGATCCGCCTCGCTCATAGTGCGCCGACGAGCGTCACAGAGTCGTAACAAAGGATCTCTATGCTGGCGCGCCTGTATTCAAAGGGAGTCCGTGTATGAGACTGCGTTGTTTGACCTGGGTCGTGTCAGTCTGGTTGTTGTCGTGCGGTGCCATGGCGGCGATCACGCCGTTTGCCTCCGGAGAGAGTGGCCTGCTGTTCAGTCTGCACGGGTCCAATACCATTGGCGCCAGCCTGGCCCCCAGTCTCGCCAAAGATTATCTGGTTGCCAAGGGCGCAACCGAGGTCAGCATTCGAGCTCGCACCGAGCCTAACGAATACCGGATCGAGGGCCGGGTGGCCGGCCAGACCGTCTATATCGACGTGGCCGCCCATGGTTCCGGTACCGGCATGCGCGGCCTTGCTTCCGGTGAGGCGCAGATCGCCATGGCGTCCCGTCCCATCAAAGCCTCGGAACAGACGCTGCTCGCGGATTTTGGTGCGATGCGCCACTTTGACGCCGAGCATGTGGTGGCGATCGACGGGCTCGCGGTCATTGTTCACCCCAGCAACCCGCTGGAGGCGCTGACGGTCACCGAAATAGCCCGCCTGTTCTCGGGCGAGATTCGCAACTGGGCGCAGTTGGGTGGGCCGAATCGGCCGGTCAGCCTCTATGCCCGGGACAACAAATCGGGTACCTGGGACAGCTTCAAGAGTATGGTGCTCAAGGGCGATTACTCGCTGAATGCCCAGGCGCGCCGCTTTGAGTCCAATGACCGGCTCTCCGATTCGGTCTCGGCGGACCCGGGGGCCATCGGCTTTGTGGGTCTGGCCTCGGTCCGTCAGGCCAAACCGGTCAGCGTCTCCCAGGATGGCATCAGCCCCCTGGGCCCGGAGCCGCTGTACGTGGCCACTGAAGACTACGCGCTGTCCCGGCGCCTGTTTCTGTACACCCTCCCGGGCCAGACGCCGCCCCTGGTGCAGGAGTTTATCGGGTTTGCCCAGAGTGAGGCCGGACAGCATCGGGTCGCGCAGGTGGGCTTTGTGTCCCAGAATCCCGTGAGTCTGAAGCCGACTCTTCATCCCGATGCACCGCCGGCATACAGTGAGCTGGTTCGCCACGGCGAGCGCCTGTCCATCAACTTTCGCTTTGATGCCGGCAGTTCACGCTTGGACAACAAAGCCCGGTGGGATGTCGAACGGCTGCGCCAGTTTATGAGCCGGCCGGAGAATCGCCACCTGCAGCTGCAGTTGATCGGCTTTGGGGATGGTCAGCAGTCCGAAGAGCGTGCGCTGATTCTGTCCCGTATGCGGGCCTTACGGGTCAAGTCGGCGCTGCGGGCCCACGACATTCACGCTGCCTCGGTGGTGGGTTTTGGCGATGATCTGCCGGTGGCCGACAGTCAGGAGGCCGGGCGAATCAAAAACCAGCGGGTGGAAGTCTGGTTGTTTGATCCCGCGGTCTCGACGGTAGTGAACGGTGCCAAATCCAGCTTGCTGGAGCAGCGAGCTTCGCCCGATTCCGAGGCGGTGTCCAGTGTCTGGCCCGGGCGCGCTCAGTAACCGACACTTCACGGCGGGCAGCCACCCGATGGTAGAATCCTGATTCATCCATCGGGAGATCCCTATGCCCAGGCCAACGCATTGGCTTTTGTCGCTTATTGTCGTATTTCTGGCCATGCCCGCGCTCGCGGCCGAGGTGAGAGTGGCGGTGGCAAGCAACTTTGCCGGGGTCATGGAACCACTGGCCGACGCCTTCACCGAACATACCGGGCATCAACTGCGCCTGTCCTACGGCAGCACCGGCAAGCACTACGCCCAGATTCGCCAGGGCGCGCCTTTTGATGTGTTTCTGGCGGCCGATGAGACCCGGCCACAGCGCCTGGAGACCGAAGGTGTCGGCGTGCCCGGTACCCGATTTACCTATGCCATGGGCGTCCTGGTGCTCTGGAGCCCCACCGGCGAGATTGCCGATCCAGTGCAGTCCCTGAAGCAGGCGCGCCGTATTGCGCTGGCCAACCCGCGCTTGGCGCCCTACGGTCGGGCGGCTCAAGAGGCCCTGGAGGCGATGAGGCTATGGGACTCCGTGGGCACCCGGGCGGTGCGGGGTGAGAATATTGCCCAGGCCTACCAGTTTGTGGCGACGGGCAATGCGGGCCTGGGGTTTATCGCCTTGTCCCAGTGGCAAACCCGTCCGCAGGGCCACTATTGGCTCGTGCCCGAAACCCACTACCAGCCCATTGCCCAGCAGGCGATCTTGCTGCGTGACACGCCGTCGGCCCGCGCCTTCCTCCGATTTCTACAAAGCGATACCGCGCGCACCCTCATTCGCGAGGGCGGGTATCGCTAAGCCACCCGGTTGCGCCCGGCCTTTTTGGCGTTGTAAAGCCGCTCATCCGCACACTCCACAGTGGCGCTCAGTTCACCGGAGCTGTGACAGACCGCCGTGCCGAAGCTGGCGGTGACCCTGTGGGGAGCGCCTTTGATGGGGAAAACGGTGTTCGCCAGTTTGGCTCGTACCTTCTCGGCCACAATGCGCACATCCGTCAGCTCTGTTCGGGGCAGAAAGATCAGAAACTCCTCGCCTCCGGTGCGGCAGGCGACGTCCTGTCGGCGCAAGGTCTTGCGGAACAGGCGGGCCACCTCTTTGAGTACATCGTCTCCGGCCTGATGACCAAACTGGTCATTGAGCTGTTTGAAATGATCGATATCGCACATCACCATACCGAGCGGCAGAAACTCGTCGGGAGTCTGATTCAACCGAGGTTCCAGGCTGGCATCGATAAAGCGCCGGTTGGGGAGCAGGGTGAGCGGATCGGTGTTGGCCTGCTGCTCGCGGGAAAGTTGTAGTGCGCTCATTTTGTGATGACTGCGTTCGCGGAAATAATCATTGATTCCGGCGGCGATCACCATGATCACCAGCGAGGCAAAAAACCGGGTGGTTTCCTCGGGCCGGTACTGCGCGTGAATCCAGTCCGGCGTGAACAGCATCACCGCAATGGCAAGCAGGACCAGAGTATTGCCGATCAGGGCATTGCGTACCCCCAGTAGCCCGAACAGTATCACCGGGAAGGGAAATATCCAGTACAGGGCGGTATTCTCATGGCCACCGTGGTAGATCAGCGCCAGCACAAAACCGACCACCAGCACGGCTTCAATCTTGCAGGCAAGGTCAATGTCGCCGGTGCGATGGTAGTAAGCGACGGTGAGCAGAAACGTCAGCGAGGTGCCGAGCAGCAGGGACGCCAGTGCCACATTGCCGGACATCAGGTGGGGCAGGCCGTAGAGCAGAATCACCGTGCCGGATATATAACTCACAAACGACAGGATGTATTGCCGCCGGTCCTTGTCGACGTTCTGGGCCTGGGCCTGACTTTCAAATAGGTTCATCAATTGCAACCGGGTTGAGTTGGCGCGACTATCATCAGTTTGCTGAGCTCCATTATTTAGCCTAGTTCAGCGAATGAGTCCTGTCATGCCTGTCTGCACTGGCTTTGCAAACGCCCGGTCCGTGCTAAAGTGGCCGTCATCAATGGACAGACAGAGCTGCTGCATGATTCAAAGCGCCGACTGGGTGGCCCTGGGGATAACCCTCAAACTCGCTGCCATCACCACTGTTATTCTGCTGATCGTCGGGACACCCCTGGCCTGGTGGCTGGCGCGCAGCCGCTGGCGCTTCCGGTTTCTGGTGGAGGCCATGGTGGCCCTGCCGCTGGTGCTGCCTCCGACCGTTCTCGGTTTCTATTTATTGTTGCTGTTGGGGCCTTCCGGTCCCCTCGGGCAAGTGGCCCAGTGGTTTGGCGGCTACTCCCTGGCGTTTACCTTTACCGGGCTGGTGATCGGCTCGGTGGTGTATTCGCTGCCCTTCGTGGTGCAGCCCCTGGCCGGCGCGTTTCAGTCGTTGGGGCAACGTCCCCTGGAAGTGGCGGCCACCTTGCGTGCCGGTTTCTGGGACCGCTTTTTCAGCGTGGTGGTACCGCTCACGCGCTCCGGATTTTTGACCGCGGCCGTGCTCGGCTTCGCCCACACTCTGGGGGAATTCGGTGTGGTGTTGATGATCGGCGGCAATATTCCCGGGGAGACCCAGGTGGTGTCCATCGCCATTTATGACCACGTGGAGAGTCTGGACTATGCCCGTGCCCATGTCCTTTCCGGCGGGCTGCTGCTCCTGTCGTTTGTGCTGCTGCTGGCCGTGTACGGTTTCAATCGACACTTGAGCCTGGTGAATCGAGGATGACGACAACATCGGATACCCAAGGGTTGGCCCTGCACTTTCAGGTCCGTCGGGGTGACTTCGAGCTGGCCGTGGACCTGCGCCTGCCGGGGCGGGGCGTAACCGGCATCGTCGGTCCCTCCGGGTGCGGGAAAACCACCTTGCTGCGGGCGGTGGCGGGGCTCGACAAAACGCCGGGTGGACGCCTCCATCTGGGCGAGCGTTGTTGGCAGGACGGGGCGCAGTTCCTGCCCACCCATCGGCGGCGCCTGGGCTATGTGTTTCAGGAGCCGAGCCTGTTCGAACATTTATCGGTGCGCGGCAATCTGGAGTACGGATGGAGGCGCACCCCGGCGGCTGAGCGGCACTTGTCGCAGGAAGAGTTGATCGAGTGGCTCGGCTTGGCCCCCCTGATCGATCGGCCGGTCAGCGGTTTGTCCGGTGGTGAACGTCAGCGAGTGGCTATCGCCCGAGCGTTGGCCACCAGCCCCGAGCTGTTGTTGATGGATGAGCCTCTGGCGGCCCTTGATCCGACCAGCAAGCAGGCGATCATGCCCTATCTGGAAACACTGCACGATCGCCTTGAGATTCCGGTGCTGTACGTCAGCCATGCCCCGGAGGAAGTGGCGCGCCTGGCGGATCATTTGGTGCTGATGGAGCGGGGTCGGGTGCTGGCGGCGGGGCCGCTGGCGGAGCTGATGACCCGGGCGGACCTGCCCCTGGCCCGGGCCGACGATGCCGCGGCGGTGTTGTCCGGCACGGTGGCGGCGCACGATGAGCACTATGCGTTGACCCGTGTCGCGCTCAATGGCGGCACCCTCACGCTGGCCCGGCAGCCCCGTTCGGAAGGGCAGAGTGTGCGCCTGCGGGTGGCGGCCCGGGATGTGAGCCTGACCCTGAGTCAGGCCCGGGACACCAGTATTCTCAATTGCCTACCGGTGCGAGTGGTGAATATCGAACCTTACGATAACACCCGCGTAACCGTGCATCTGGACTGCTCGGGCCAGCCACTGCTCGCCCGAATCACCCGCAAGTCCGCCGATGATCTCGCGCTCTCTGGGGGCCAGACGGTGTACGCCCAGATCAAAACCGCCGCCTTGTTGTAAATTTTTTTTGAACCGCTATGGAGTGAGGTGCAACTACCTCTTCGGAAGCGCCTTGTGTTGATTACGGTGCGCTAATAACCGAAGAGGACATCACCATGACCACACTCCAATCCAAAACCCAATCCTGCCTGAAAGCGTGTTCAGTTGCGTTGCTGGCGGGCAGCCTGTTTGCCTGCGGTGGAAGCAATAACAACGCCGCGCCAGATCCCGTTGTGCCGGACCCAGAGCCGACCCCGGAAACCGTTGATCTGAGTTTTATGATTCAGACGCACACCGGTGCACGTCTGTCGGATGTCACCGTGACTCTGGATGAGCAGAGTGCGCAGAGCGATGTTTCCGGTCGCGTCGAGTTCAGTCCGGAGAGCCAGACATCCTATCGGGTGCGCGCCGAAGCCGATGGTTTTGTACCGCAGGTGCTGCGAGTCAGCGGCGAGCAAGACGGCATCATGCCCATTCGGATGGTGCCGGTAAAACAGACGCTGCCGGTGGATGACATTGAAGCGGCCCGCACTTTGAGCGCTGTGGATCTTGGCGCCCGGGTGACCTTCCCGGCCAACGCCTTTGTCACTCCCGATGGCGAACCCGCCTCCGGTGAAGCCACGGTTCAGATTACTCCCTGGGATATCACCAGCGATGAGCTCAATGCCATGCCCGCCAATGGTCAAGCCACCGATGCCGGCGGTGAATCGGTCGAGCTGATCAGCGCCGGTATGATTACCGTGGACGTGCACAACGCCGAGGGTGATTACCTGCAGATCGCACCCAACACCACCGCCGAGATCCAGATGGATCTACCGGTGGCGAGTATCAACAATGAGCCACTGTCGATCGGCAGCACCATTCCCATGTGGCACTTTGACGAAGACCAGGGCCTGTGGATTGAAGACGATTCCATTATTGGCACCGTGGTTGCCTCGGCCACCTCACCGGTGGGGCTGGCGGTCTACGCTGAAGTGAGTCACTTCTCCACCTGGAACTGGGACTTCAAATTCGAAAACGGCGGCAGCATCAATGTCGAGTGTCGGTTGAGTGACAGCACGGCCATTCCCTGCGGTATCAGTGCCGGCGTAACGCTGGATGACGGCTCGGTGTTTACCCGCAACGGTTACCTGCCCGAAGGTGGCTCCACCATCATCAATATGCCCAACAGTGCCACCATTGACTGGTACGCGACGTCCGACACTGGTCTGATCGGCGAGAAAACCACCGATATGTCCGCCGATGTCATTATCGAGTTGGAAGACCCGAGCAGTGAAAATGTGGTGCGCTGTGAATTGCCGGACGGCACCGGCGTGGGCTGCGAGGTGACCCTGACCGATGGTACTGAAACCCTGACTCAATCTGTTCCGGCGGAAGGTGCCACCATTGTTACCGGCTGGGACAATCTGGATGAGAACAGCGAGTTGACCTGGACTGCGGAAACCCCCTTTCCGATCAGCGTGGGTGGTCAACAAGTCATCGCCGAAGGTACGGCAACATCCGGCATAACCGGAAACGTGGATGTGGCCCTCGCGATCACGCCGATTGATGAAGTAGAGGTTCAGTGCCTGGGTGAGTCCGGCGTGTCCATTCCCTGCACCGTTGATATCACCGCTACCTTGTCCGATGGCACGGTGTTCACCGATACCGATATTCTGATTCAGGACAGCCTGGCAGTAGCGGTTCCCGCTGAGGCGACTCTGCTCCAGTGGACAGCCGAATCCAATGGCGCCTTCAGCCAGAATGGTCAGTTTGTCACCATGGCCGGCAGCATGGAAACCAGCCTGGTCAGTAGCGTCGCGGTGGTGCTGGATGAAACCGTGGTGCAGGGTCCCGCAGCGCAGAGCATCGAAATTTCCTGCATCAACGGTCCGGACACCTCGGCAACCAGCTGTGATATCGATGCTTTCCTGGAGGGCAACCGCGCGGGTTATGTCGAGCTGGGTGAGTTCGAAGCGGTAGCGCTGGGTGATTCGGTCACTCTGGAATTCCCGGAAGGTCTGGCTGACGAAAACGAGTGGGTACAGGTGATGGTCACCGGCGATGATGGGTCCACGGCCTACACCTTCTCCCAGTATGGTTCCCTGACCGACGATGAGATGATTGAACTGGAGCTGCAATGTTCGGATGCCGTCGGTGGCGTAAACTGCCCCCAGTAACCCGAAACCACAACCTTTGATCTTCAGGCCGGCTGCTCGCAGCCGGCTTTTTTATGGAAGAGCAGGTCTACATCAATGGCGCGTCAGTTACACCAGGTTCCCACCTGCACCAACCCTCGGCCAAAACGATCATCCCGCCCCGTGGGCCCCAGGTCTTTGACCGCTGCCATCAGGTCCGCACCTTGCTGTTGGGCCAAAAGAGAGGCGGCTGTGACCAGCGGCGCGGCGAAGGAAGTGCCGGTGTGATAGCGCCCGGACGTCTCGCCATCGGCGGCCCAGATCTCCATGCCCGGTGCGGCCAGATCGATGTAATCGCCCCGGTTGGCATCGGGGTACAGGCGCTCGGCGGCGTCCACGGCGGTTACGGCGATCACACCGGGCTGGGCGGCGGGAAAGCTTGGCGGTGCCTCCGGCCCCTGATTACCAGCGGCGGCAATCAGCAGGATCTGGCTGCCGAGCAATTTTTCCAGGGCCAGTTCAAACACCCGGTTGCGCTCACCGCCCAGGCTCAGGTTGATGGCCTGTACCTCCTGGCTGACCAACCAGTCCAGCGCGGATAGCAGAATTTCGGTGCTGGTGTCGGTACGCTCTCCTCGCTGGCGGAACACTTCGGCGGCCCACAAGGTGCTGCCGGGCAGCAGACCCGGGGTTTCCGAGTTGACGCTTCCCACCAACAGACTGGCAACCGCGGTACCGTGCAGTGCTTCGGCCGAGGTGCCGCGCACAAAGTTGCGTCGGGTCAGTTGGCTGTCCGTCAGGGCAGGGTGCTGGTCATTGACGGGGGTATCGAGCATGCCAATGCGGAATTGACCGCTGCAGGCGCTGGTATCTTCTGGCCAGGCGATCATCTGCTGGGCGTAGCGGCGCCGGGCGTTGAGTAACTGGTAGCGCTGGTTGGTGTCCAGGTCCAGATCCGGCAGGTCTTCTTGCACCTGAGCGACCAAATCGGGTGTGTCGGTCCCCGGAGGCAGACGGAAAACGCTGATCACCAGGCCCAGGTTGTCCAGGCGCTGACGGGATTTGACCCGCAGTTGGTAGCTTTGAAGTTGCCGGGCCGCCGATTGCGCCTCGGCCATATCCGCACTCACCAAAAGTAATTCGCCCGGCTCGTAGGGTAGCGAGTCCGGGGCCGGGGGGACGGGATCGTTTGATGGTGCTGGGGGTGGCACCGGCGGCGGTGGCGGCGG
>NZ_DGMV01000016.1:0-142 GCF_002388575.1 Marinimicrobium sp. UBA4509 | reverse complement strand
GGTGCGCGCCCGAGGAGACTGCCACCGCGCTGGATTGGCGGTCGAGTGGGCTCCGGTTCGGCGGCTTCCGGTTCCTCGCGATCGCTTGACGTTGACTCTGCCTTTTCGGTCACACTGACTTCGGGTTCGGGTTCGGGTTCGG
>NZ_DGMV01000011.1:35313-36094 GCF_002388575.1 Marinimicrobium sp. UBA4509 | reverse complement strand
CCGCATCCGCCGTAACCCAACTCGAACCGCTCACCCCAAACAAGCCGCAATCGGCTGATCCCCATGAAACAGGGGATAAATCTTCCCGATCGTCCCCGGCGACCCCAGACAATGCTCAATCGCCAGCGCCACATCCGCGCGGGAAATCCACTGGTCCTCGGCTTTCTCCGGCCAATGGTTGATCACCCGTCCCGAGGCCGGGTCATCGGTCAATCGTCCGGGCCGCAGAATGGTGTAGGGCACGCCGCTCGCCAACAGGTGATCATCGGCAACTTTCTTGCACACGGTGTAATGCTTGATCTTGGCTGGCCCCGCTTCCGGATCTTCCGCCCCGCGCGAGCTGACCATCACAAACTGTTGAATACCCCGGGCCTTCGCGATATCCACTGCCTTTATTGCGCCCCACATATCCACCAGAATGGTCTTGTCCGCCCCGGTTTTGGCGCCCGAGCCGGCGGTAAATACCACCTTGTCACAGCCTTCAAACGCATGGCTGAAATCGCCTTCCAGATCCGCAATCACGGGCTCAGCACCCAGAGAGCGCACCGCCTCGGCCTGCGGCTCGTTGCGCACCATGGCGCGCGGCTTTTGGTGGTGGTCCGCCAGCTCCTGGACCAGTAACTGGCCAATCTGCCCGTGAGCGCCAATTATCAAGGTAGTCATTGCGTGTTTCCCCTTATCTCCAGTGCAATGACAACACCTTACCATGAAGACAAAAAGTCTGGCATCATCAGAAAAGAGCCGTCGATGCCACTGGAGGCCGCCATGAACGACACCCGCA
>NZ_DGMV01000011.1:22361-35262 GCF_002388575.1 Marinimicrobium sp. UBA4509 | reverse complement strand
CCAGGCCCCGGTCTCTGGCCGCCATGAACGACACCCGCATCAAAGCCGTATTTTTCGATCTGTCCGGTGTTCTGTACGAGGGTGATCGGCGAATCGACGGCGCCATTGAGGCCGTCGCGGCGGCCAGAGACCGGGGCCTGGTACTGCGGTTTGTCACCAACACCGCCACCAAGTCACGTGAACAGTTACTGGAGAAGCTGCAACAACTGGGCTTTGATGTGACAGCGCAAGAACTCTTCACCGCCCCCGATGCGGCCCTGGCCTACGTGCGGGAACACCAGTTGACCCCCTACGCGCTGGTCCACCCCAGCATCAAGGCCCTGTTCGGGCCCCTGGGCGACCGCGAACCCGACTGCGTGGTGCTGGGCGATGCGCGGGACGAGTTGAACTACCGTAACCTCAACCAGGCGTTTCGCATCGCACAGGCCCACAAACGGCTGATTGCCATTGGCGAGAACAAATACTTCAACGACGGCGACGCCCTCTGCCTGGATGCCGGCCCCTTCGTCCGGGCGGTCGCCTGGGCGGCCGATGTGGAGCCCGTGGTCATGGGCAAACCCAACCCGGAATTCTTTCACCAGGTAGTGACCTCCACGGGCCTGGAACCGGACCAGTGCCTGATGATAGGCGACGACGTATTTGGGGATGTGGAGGGGGCACTCAAAGCCGGTTTGCAGGCCCGGTTGGTGAAAACCGGAAAATATCAGGCTGGGGACGAGAAGAAATTGAGCCCGGCCGCGATAGTTCTGGATTCTGTAAAAGTATTACCGTCGATGCTATAACGAAGGTATTCGAGTGCGAGTATCAGGAGGCTTGGTGAACAAAAGTGTTACTCAACTATCCGATTTTCTACTTCAACTTGACGGCCTGAAGTCCGTAAACCGCCGAACCTATATCAATGGCGGAGAGCGAGTAGAAAACTCGGCCGAACATTCCTGGCATTTGGCGATGGCGTGTTGGGCGTTCTCAGAATTGTTGCAAGATGATTTTGATGTTTTGACGCTTATCAAGCTGGCGTTGGTTCATGATCTGGGTGAAATTGATGCCGGTGATACGTTTCTTTACAGCGCCAATCGTGACGCTGCCCACCTTGAAGAGCGCAAGTGTGTTGAAAGGATTGCATTCCACCCTGGAAACCCCATCCAGAACTTATTGACCCTGTGGGACGAGCAGGAGTTTGGGCAAAGCAGGGAAGCCAAACTGCTGAAGGTCATCGATCGACTGCTGCCGTTTTTGCACAATATCTCCAGTAACGGGCGAGCATGGCAGGAGAACGGGATTTATAAAAGCCAGGTGTTGGAAATGCATCAGTTTGTTGAACTGGAACAACCGGACATCTATCAGTGGGTGGTTGCAAAGGTAGATTACGCGGTCGAGCAGGGGTGGCTGAAGGAGTCCTGAAACCGCTTATTTTGGCTTTGTATTCGAGGCGGATAAATGCTCTAATAATGGTCATAAGGACCACTACTGACATTCAAGCTCCCGTGCACCTCAGGTATGGAGGTCTCGCCGGGAGACAATAAGAGGACCGAGCTTTGAAAACCCATCGTCTTACGACTACCGCACTGGCTCTCGCCCTGTTTGGCGCCGTGGGCTGTGCTACCGAGCAACAGGCTCCTGATTCCAGCGATACGGCCTCCGCAGCCGGCATCGAGAAGTTCAAGGCCTATACCCAAAAATTCACCGATGACACCGTGATTACCGACAGCCATGCCACTGGCCATGTGGGTGATTTTTTCTTCACTCACTGGAAAGACGGCGGCGCAACCACACTGGCGCTGGAGACCGATGGGTCATTCAAGGTGGAGTGGGAAGGTGGCGGTTATAACTACGTCGGCGGCCCCGGCTGGCACTATGGCGATGAAGATCGGGTGATCGGGTACCGCTTCGATGAGGACAGCGGCGCGAGCTATATCACACTGTACGGCTGGGGCTACGATGAAACCATGCCGAAGGATGATCCGGCCCACCTGGTGGAGTACTATATTCTCCAGCGCTGGACCTACGACCCCAGTCAGGACGGTGAGTACGGGAAGACCTTTGTCAGTAACGGCGTCGAGTACTCTACGTATCGCTCAGTACGCGAGCAGAAGCCGTCGATCAACAATACCTCCACGTTTTACCAGTACTGGAGCAAGCCGACCGAGCAGCGCGAGCTGGGCAAGGACTACGAAATCAACTTCGCCGATCACGTCAAAGCGTGGGCGGATACCGGCTGGATTATTCCGGATATGAATAACTTTGACGCCAGCGATGACCCCACCTATCAGGTCATGGCGGTCGAGGTGTTCAACCCGGCCAATGACGGTGTTGGGTCGGGTCAGGTGTGGGACGCCTCCGACCGGTAGAGGATGCTGGACGCGATGACCCGGGGGGTCGATCAGTGCTGATCAATACCCGCGGGTCAGTCCTTTACTCGGCTCCGCTTTGCTCTCCCCTCTGCTCCCTGATGAAAGTCATTAACTGCTCGACCTGGTCGGACCTCAGTATGCGGTTCAATCGTGATTCCAGAACAATATCGGAATAGACGGTTGTAGCGCTGATCTCTTCCTGTGGCGGCAGGGTTTCGCTCAACTCCTGTAACGCCTCGTCCGCCCTCTTCCGATCTTCCCGGAACTGATTCATTACCTCCATGACGTCGTTACGCCGACGCAGGGTCAGGTCCATCTGTTGGAAAATGTCGTCCAACTGGATGTTTTCGTAGAGGTCGCCGTGATTGTCAGCCAGGGCTTGGGGCAGTGATAGCGCGATGAACAGGGCAGATACGGAGAACAGTGCACGAATCATGACGTTTTTCCTCAGGGCCTGTGGGTGGTTCGGTATCCGAGGAAGCCATTGGCTTCGCCTTAGTTACAGTATTGATCATGGCGCACTGTTTTGGGGCCGGTTATGGTGGATTTATAGACGATTTGGTTTGTGGGCGGTGACTGGTTATTGCGTTTGGGGATTTAGAAAAGGGGGACGGTCGCAGACGGCTATTCTGCGACGATCTCGTTGATCGGTTTACTGGTAGACCCGCACGTAATCGACATACATGCGCTGGGGGAACTGGCTGGTGCCGTCGGGTTCGCCGGGCCAGCTTCCGCCAATGGCAATGTTTAGCAGAAAGAAGAAGGGATGGTCGTACACCCAGTTGCCGTATTGTTCCACCTCCGAACGAGTCACACTGTAGAAGTTGATGTCGTCCACATACCAGTCGATGCCGTTTTCATCCCACTCCACAGCGTATACATGGTAGTTGGCGTCGGCGGACTCGCCCAGGTCGTGGGTGCCGTTGATCGGGGTGTCGCCGGAGTAGCCCGGGCCGTGCAGGGCGCCGTGGGTCAGGTTGGGCTCGAAGCCGACATGTTCCATGATGTCGATTTCGCCATTGTTGGGCCAACCGACCTGGTCAAAGTCATTGCCCATCATCCAGAAGGCAGGCCAGATGCCCTGGGTTTGGGGTAGCTTGATGCGGGCTTCCATGCGCCCGTACTCGAACTCCTGCTTGCCTTTGGAAATCATGCGGGTTGAGGTGTAGCTGCAGTAGCCATACCAGCACTCGTAACCTTGCGGGTTTTCCTGGCGGGCCTCCAGCACCAGTACATTGCTGTCCACTTCGGAGTCGTACTGAATAAAGGCGTTGTCGCCGCCGGTATAGTACTGCAGCTCCTGGTTGCCCCAGCCCCAGCCACCGGTCTCAAAGGTCCAGCTGTTGCTGTCGATAGTGTCGAACTCGTCGCTCCACATGGGCTGAGGGGCTGGATCGGTGCCGTCGCTGCCCGGTTCGAAACGCACCCAATTGAGGTTGAAGTTTCCGCTTTGAACTTTGACCCGCACGGTGTGCTGCCCCGCCGGCAGAGCGATGGGCCAGGAGGTCAGGGTAGTCCAGCTTTGCCAGCCACCGGTATTGCCGACGTTCTGGGTACCAACGATTTCAGAGCCGTTCAGGTCGATGGTGAACTGGCCACCGCCGATGTCCGAGGCGACGCGGGAGCTCACTGTGTAGGTGTCGGCGTCCAGGTTGATGGTGTATTCCAGCCATTCCCCGGCGTCGATCCAGCCGACATTGTAGCCGCCACCGTCGTCGGTACTGGCTTCAATGTCGACATCGCCGCTGCGATAGGCGCCACCCGTGTTGCCTGCCGTGGTGTCGTAGGCGTTGATATAATCTTCGGCCTGCAGTGTTTGCACGCTGCCTGCGCCGCCGCTCTGGCCGTAAATTTCCAGCTCCCAAATGGAATAGCCCCATTCATTACCAGCACTGCGGCTGATGCCGTTCATGCGCACGTAGCGGAAGTTGCCCGCGACATTGATGGTATCCGTTCGGTCTCCGAATGTGCCGCCGGTTTCTGTGGCCAGCGTCGTCCAGTTACCTCCGTCGTTGGAGCCAAGTATCTGGTAAGTGTCCGCGTTAGCCGCTTCCCAGTGAATGACGACGCTGGACAGGGCATACTGTTGTCCGAGGTCGATGGTTATGTGGGACGGGTCAGTCTGCGCCGCTGAAGCCCAACGGGTGTTGGGGTCGCCATCAATAGCGTTGCTGGCCGCGAGATCCTGGGTGCTGGCGGAAGCAGTGGCATTTTGTGCCAGGTTGTCGTTTTGTGCCTGAACGCTGACGCTGATCATGAGTAGCAGTGCGCTGAAAAGCGCGGGAAGGTTTCGATACATCATTATTATCCTCGCTGTGCAAGTGAGTTTTATTGAGATGGCCGTTAAACGGCGCTGTCAGCAAAGCACAGGCGGGTGATGTGGGTATCTCACTTTGGGGTGGGGGCGTAAAGTGGGACGGGAAATGTGGTCAGTTTGTGGGGTGGATCACAGGATGAGGTGCGGTGGATATAGGTGGATGACGCTCCGAAACGTCGGACCGATCCACCCTACAGGTGCTCAGCAGTTGTTGCCGGGTTCGTAGGGTGGATAAGGGACCAAAGGCCCCGTCATCCACCGCTTTCCATCGTTCAGCTTAAAACTCGCTGGTGCAGGTCTCGCCACGGAATGCCTGAGCGACGCCTTCGAGGGCGGGCTTGGCACTCAAGTCGGCGTTGAACAGCAGCGGCCAGACGTCGTCGTAGTCATTACCGGTGGCGTTGGCGAACTGGTTCATCAGCCAGCTTTCGTCATCGGTAAGTCCCCAGACGGTGAAGCCGCCGCGCAGTGCTTCCGGAACAACCTCCAGGTAAACTTCGGCGATTTCACAGAACCGCAGCTTCTGGGCGCCTGCCAGTTCGGCGTCGTAGGTCAGGGTGTCCGGCGCATTGCCACCGTAGGGATTGACCACGGCAACGTCCAGTTCGGTGACTTTCACTTTCAGGTCCATGTCCACCACGTCCTGGAACGCGTTCCGGAAGTTGGTGATGTCCGGGTAGTCCATGTACACATGCATCTGGAAGCCGACGCCATCGATGAGGCCCAGGCCGTCGAGGTGCTCGGCAATTTCCAGGGTCTTCTCCAGGCGACCGGCATTGGCGGTGTTGTCGTAATCGTTGTAGTACAGATCAACGTCCGGCTGGGTATCCCGTGCGGCCTGGTACATCACTTCGATGTACTCGGGCACTTCACCTTCAGCGGGCGGTGCGTAGTTGTAGAACAACGAATGGCGCCATCCGTCTTCCGTATCGGTATCTACCGCTTCGTTGACCACGTCCCAGCTGACCACCACTTCGGGGTCGAAGTGGTTGAGAATGCCTTCGACGTGGGCGGTCAGCATGTCCTGCCACCCTTCGCCGTAATTCCGCATAAAGTTAGGCACCTGATAGTCTGGATGCCAGAGCAGGGCGTGGCCGTGTACGGTCATACCGTTGCTCTGGGCGAAGTTGACCAACTGATCGGCATCATCGAAAGTAAAATTGTCTTCAGTCGGGTGCAGGTAACTCATCTTCATGATGTTGCCAGCGGTGAGCTGGTTGAAGTGAGTGGCGATGACATCCTGGCGTTCAATGGCATCGCTGTGGTTGAAAATACTGTAATTCTCGTTAGCGGCCGATACGGCGACGCCGACGGGGGAGTCGGTGGGCGCTTCCGCATACAGGTTGTAATCAGCGGTCACGCTGAAAACACTGGGTTCGCTACTGCTGCTGGAGCTTTCGCTGCTCGATTCACTGGATGAGGAACTGGAAGAGCTCGAGGAAGAACTTGAAGGCCGGTCGGGAAATTCCAGTTCGGGTCCGCTGTTGCTGCCGCCGCAGGCGGACAGGCCCAGCGCCATCAGGGCGGTGGTGAGCAGAGTAAAGCGGTTTTTCATTGCGATTGACATGGGGTCACCTGATTCGTGTTATTGAATTGTGCGAACCGGGGCTCAGGCCCCGGTTCGTCTTGGTCAATTGCGGTAAAAATGCAGTTTGCCGATTAGCGGTTCAGGTATTCCATCAACCACTGCATGGCGGGGCGTTGCTCACCGTCGCTGGTGATCAGGCCAGTACCTTCACGCCAGGTAGAGCCGACCACATAGCCCCAGAGGGTTATACCGACCACATCGGGATGATTGTAGAAAACCGGGAAGTGTGTCTGCATGCGCTCGAGTTGTGTTTCGTCATCGGTTTCTTCAATGTCGTACTCCGATACGTAGATGGGCAGACCCAGTTCGGCGATGTTGTCAAGATTGTCCTCGATTTCTTGCGCCGTCCAGACTTTTGGCGCATATAGGCCGTGTGCCTGAACGCCCAGCGCGTCCACGTAACCGGATTCCACCAGAGGAGTGATCAAATCGATGATTGCCTGGTTGTCCCAGGTCAGGAAGTTGAAGTCGTTGTAGATAAGAATCGTATCGGGGCAGTGCTCGCGAGCCAGTTTGAAGGACTCGATAATCCATTCTTCGCCAAAGGCGCTTTCTGCGTACCTGGCTGGAGCATGTCCTTCCAGCGCTTCGTTCACAACGTCCATCATCGCGGTATCAGGGTAGCGATCACAGTAGTCACTGATCCACTCTTCGATTTCCGCGCGCTGCTCCTCCGGGCTCAAGTCCGCAATCCAGTTCGGCTGCTGGCTGCCCCAGACCAGAACGTGGCCTTTCACCGGAATGTCGTTGGCACGGGCAAATTCATAGATGGCATCCAGCGGTCCCCAGTTGTACTGATCCCGGGTGCCTTCCACCGAGCCCCACTTGCCTTCATTTTCCGGGGTGATCTGATCCCAGTACTGCATGAAGTCGTCACGGACAGCGCCATTGGTGGTGATGTTGCCGACAAAGGTGACGGACGTGGAGACACTGCTGGAGCTTTCGCTGCTCGATTCACTGGATGAGGAACTGGAAGAACTCGAGGAAGAGCTTGAAGGCCGGTCGGGAAATTCCAGTTCGGGTCCGCTGTTGCTGCCGCCGCAGGCGGACAGGCCCAGCGCCATCAGGGCGGTGGTGAGCAGAGTAAAGCGGTTTTTCATTGCGATTGGCATGGGATCACCTGGTTATGGTTATTGAATCGGTCGGGCTGATCGCTTTATTGGCCCGTTGTAGTCAAATATACCACAAGAGTTCAGGTTGACCAATGGCTGTTGAGTGGACGCACAAAAAAAGGGGCGCAGCCGCGCCCCTCAAGGGTTTCAGCGCAATAATCTGCCTAGGGGGCGCTCACCCCGCAATTTGATAACGCTGTCCATTGCCCATTTTGGTAGCAGGTGTTGCCGCCGGTCATGGTCAGGTCGGCGGTCTGAGCGCCGCCATTGTCGTTGAATACAACATTGAGGTCGGTGAGCTCAGCGCCGGTGTCGTAGCAGTAAAATCCATTGTTGGCTTCCAGTGCGACCCCGGGCCAGTTGCTATCCGCCAATACACCGCTGGGGCTGGCATTCCAGAAGTGCATGTGCGGGTTGCTGTAGCCGTTGGCGTTGTCATAGCAGACGTAGGTGCTCTCGCTGGGCGAGGGGCTCGTCTGAGTGCCGTCGTCGACCGTAAAGCCGCACTGCTCCAGGCTCTGCCAATGGCCGTTGCTGTAGCAACCGTCGCCGGTGTAAGTCAGGTCGGAGGTCTGGGCACCGCCGTTGTCGTTGAACACGATGTTCAGGGAGCTGAGTGCCGCGCCCGGATCAAAGCAATGGTAGTCACCCTGGGCAGTCATGGCTTCGCCGGGCCAGGTCGTGCTGGCCAGGGCGCCGCTGGGGCTCGGGCTCCAGTAGTAGATGTGCGGATTGCTGTAGCCTGTCTGGTTGCTCAGGCAGATGCTGTTGGCGTTGATGGTGTCAGGTTCCGGCTCGGGTTCCGGTTCGGGATCGGTACCCACGCGCGCATCGCGGTGAATGGCGGCGGCGGTCATGCCGTCCAGGCTGACGTCCACCTGACCCTGGGCGTTCACCCAGAGGATTTCGCCGGAGCAGCTACCGCTGTCGAAATCGCCGTCGATCACGTTGCAATACTCACCTTCCTGCAGGTTGGTGCTGAAGGTGCGAGTCAGTTGGTTGCCTTCCCGGTTGATGATGACAAAGCCGGCATCGCCACGCCCGAAGGCAATCTGATTGCTCCCGTTATCCCACCAGTTGTTGACCGGCTGATCGCCAACGGCGGAGCGGAAAGCCACCATGTTGGCGATGGGGCGCCAGCGGTGTTCGCACTTCCAGTCGGAGCCATAGCAGTTCAGGTTCCCGTTGTTGTGCACCGGCGCGCTGGGCGGGCCCGCCTCGCTGTCCGAGAAGTCAAAGCTGGACATGACTTTAGGGTAGCCATAGGGCCAGGCGAGCATGAAGACGTTGCTCAGGTCGTACAGTGAGCCGTCTTTATAGGTCAGCACATTGCTGCCGCCGGCACCGTGGCCGCGCTGATTGTCGTGGTTGTCGGTAAAGACCACCGCGGAGCCGCCGCTGATAAAACCCCAGCTCTCGCCGAAGTTCTGCAGCCAGTTCAGTTGGCCGTTTTTAAATTGATTACCCAGCTCGGCGCTGTACCGGAATTCGGTCACGTCGCCGCCACTCAGGTATTCACCGGCACTGACCGCTTCGCCGCCCAGATCAATCACTTCCTGAAAAATATAGGGGTTGCCATTGAGGCGGCTGGTGATGGCGTTAATGTCCGTCGGGCTCATATGTTTGGACGCATCCAGGCGAAAGCCTTTGACGCCGATGTTGATCAGGTCATTCAGATAGTTGGCCAGGGTTTGCCGGACGTACTCTGCTCCCGTGTCCAGGTCCGGTAGGCCTACCAGCCGACAGTTGCGCACCGCCCAGGCATTGCTCGCGTAATCGCTGCCGCTGATATCGCAGGGTGCGTGGAAGTCGTTGGTGGAAAATTCCGGGTAGCTGGTGCCGTAGGAATAATTGCTGCCGTTGGTGCCTACGCCGGAACCGGCAGCGGTGTGGTTGATCACGGCATCGACATAGATATCCACGCCGGCAGCGTCACAGCGTTGCACCATGTCGATAAATTCAGCGCGGGTGCCACTGCGGCTGTTGTCGATGGTAGAACTCACC
The DNA here is from genome assembly GCF_002388575.1 of Marinimicrobium sp. UBA4509. NCBI lineage: Bacteria > Pseudomonadati > Pseudomonadota > Gammaproteobacteria > Cellvibrionales > Cellvibrionaceae > Marinimicrobium > Marinimicrobium sp. UBA4509. The sequence goes on along the minus strand of NZ_DGMV01000011.1, from coordinate 25,890 downwards.
GGTTGATAACGGGTCCACCAGGCGTCGCCCTGGATGTGTTCCTGGGGTGGTGATACCTGGATGCCCGCGTAACCTTTCGGGCCCAAGTGCTGTTCACATTCGGTGGCGATGTCGCTCCAGCGCCATTCAAACAAGTGGACGAATGTGTCGCCGGGGGCGGGCTGGGCAAAGGCGCCAGAGATGCTGAATAAAGTAATCGAAAAGGCACCGGCGAGCCAGTGACACAATCGCGGAAGTAAGGGGTTATTGTGGTTTTGCATAAAACCTCCATTCTCGAAATGTCTATTGGTGTTATGTTTTTTTAACTTGCACATTGCGCAAGTTCGGGAGGTTGGGATGACATCAGCGACTGATTATTGTGGTCTGCGTCGCTCGGTTTTCATTGGAAAGCCTTTTGGGTCGCCCGGGCAAGATGAATACGTATGCAGCTTCGGGGCGACCGGATGTAATCGACCTCAATGTGCACTGCATCACGTTGGGTGAATCGTCCGTTTGACGGAGGTCTGCCGGAAGGTAGTGGTTTCGTTTTTACATGTAAAATTTCTGTGGTATCTTTGAGTGATAATTTGCACTCAGGAGTGACCATGGCCAAGCCTTCTACCGCACAGGATTCACCGGGTAGCAGTTCCAATGATGAAACCGAACGCAAGTATCGTGCACCGGCCCTTGAAAAAGGTCTGGATGTGCTCGAATTGTTAGCGCGTGAGGGCGTACCGCTGACGACTTCTCAAATTGCGTCGCAGTTGGGACGTTCGGTGAGTGAGTTATTCCGGATGGTGTTGACGCTGGAGTATCGGGGTTACATCGCCCAGTCTGAAAACGGGGAAGGCTACGAGCTTACCAATCATCTGTTTACTCTGGGCATGGCTCAGGCCCCGACTCGCACCTTGTTGGATGTGGCATTGCCGATCATGAAGGAGTTGGCGCAAGACGTGGGTCAGTCCTGCCATCTGGTGGTTGCCTCGGGTGATCAGGTAGTGGTGGTCGCACGCATTGAAAGCCCCCGGGATCTGGGCTTTGCCGTGCGCCTGGGTTATCGACGCCGGGTCATTGAGGCGGCGTCGGGGCTGTTGCTGTACGGGTTGCGCTCGGAGCAGGAGCGGGCCGCCTGGCGCCCTGCGCTGGAGGCGTCGGACGAACAGGGGCAGCGGATGCCGTCGTTTTTGGCTGAAGCAGAGCAGGCGGCGGCTCAAGGCTATATGTGTCGGGCCAGTGACTTTGTGGACGGAGTAACGGACCTTGCCTGTCCGGTGATGGGGCGGGAAGGCCCGGTCGCCGCACTGACTGTTCCGTTTATTCAGTGCAATCCCTTGCCCTGCACACAAGAAGAAGTGTTGGAGCGGCTGAAAAACGCCACCAATCGAATCAGCGGCCAGCTCGGCGGTGTGTAGAGCTGCCGGCCGCGTATGCCAGGGTAGCTCACGCCCAGAGTTTTCCGTCCACAACCAATTCGCTGACGAGTGCGATATCCTGCTCGGACTGAGCGCTGGCTTTAAGCTCACGGGTTTCCGGTGCAATGTCAGCGCACAGGCATTCAGCCAGTGCACGTGAACAGGAATACTGTTCTCCATCCACATAGAGCGTCGCCTGATCGCCGTCGGTGGAGTAGGCAAAGCGACTGGTCGGGTGACGTTCCAGGTTAGGGACTCCGGTCCAATCCTCTCCGTTTTCCTCCGCGACTTCCGGCTCCAGGTCGGGGTATTTCGGGGTGGTCATATAACGGCCGAACCAATCCTGAATGGCCTCGGGCGTCAGGTGGCTCTGAATCAATGCGTCCAGTGCGTTCAGGGTGTCCGCCGGAATTTCGCCGGGGTTTTCCGCAGGGGCCATTGCCGGGTCCCGGTACCGTTGGTCGTTTGTCAGCCGGCTGGCAATATCCTGGCTCAGCTCGGTAAAGATATCCGCCACGCTCGGAGCGCGAAAGCCGATGGAGTAGGTGATGCAGTCGTCGCCCTCCGCGGTGCCCCAGTGAGCGACACCGGGCGGAATATAGAGCATGTCGCCGGGCTCCAGTACCCAGTCTTCCGTGCCCTCAAAGTCTTGCAGAATATTCAGCGCGGTATCTTCCACCTTGGGACTTTGGCTGTCGCACGTCTGCCCGATGCGCCAGCGCCGCTTGCCGTTTCCCTGTAGCAGGAAGACATCGTAGTAATCGAAATGCGGGCCGACACTGCCCTGATCCACGGCGTAGCTCACCATGATGTCATCCAGCCGCCAGTCGGGCAGGAAACGGAAGTGGTGCAGCAACTCCTGAACCTCCGGTACCCACTGATCCACGGCCTGAACCAGCAGCGTCCAGTGGCTCGGGGGCAGGGCAGCGAAGTCGTCTTCCTCGAAGGGCCCCTGGCGGAGTTCCCAGGGCGTTTTTCCCTTTTCCAATACCAGGCGCGATTCCACCTCGTCTTCCAGTGCCAGGCCGGCAAGTTCGTCGCCGTCCAGAGGCGATTCGAAATCCGGAAAGGCGTTGCGGATCAGCAGCGGTTTTTGTTGCCAGTAGTCGCGCAGGAAAGTTTCGACGGGCATATCGCCCAGGTGGGTCAGGGGCATGGAGGAGACCGTTGTTGTGCAGGGTTGATGGTTGGGTTACGGCGTTTGGTTACGGCGGATGCGGGTTATACCGCTGCGCTCGGCTCCGCCCTACGCAACCTCTGTGCTATACGTAGGGCGGATAAGCGAAGCGCATCCGCCGTTACCTGAACTAAATTTTCTTCGCCTGCGCCTCGGCATTCCCAATGTAATTCCCCGGCGTCAACGCCCGCATGGCAGCCTTGGCGTCTTCGGGAATATCCAGCCCGTCGACAAAATCATTCAACACCTGCTGGTTGATGGTTTGTCCGCGAGTCAGCGCCTTGAGCTTCTCGTAAGGCTCTTCAACGTTATAGCGACGCATGATGGTCTGAATGGGCTCGGCCAGCACTTCCCAGGCGTTGTCCAGGTCCGCTGCCAGGCGAGCGCGGTTGATTTCCAGCTTGCCGATCCCTTTGAGGGTGGAGGCATAAGCGATAAAGCTGTAACCAAAACCCACACCCATATTGCGCAGGGCGGTAGAGTCGGTCAGGTCGCGCTGCCAGCGGGAAATCGGCAGCTTCTGAGCCAGGTGGGTAAACACCGCGTTGGCCAGGCCCAGGTTGCCCTCGGAGTTTTCAAAGTCGATGGGATTGACCTTGTGGGGCATGGTGGAGGAGCCCACTTCACCGGCGATGGTCTTCTGCTTGAAGTAACCCAGGGAAATATAGCCCCAGACGTCCCGGTCGAAATCGATCAGGATGGTGTTGAACCGGGCAATGGCATCGAACAGCTCGGCGATGTAATCGTGGGGTTCGATCTGGGTGGTGTAGGGGTTCCAGGTCAGGCCCAGGCCTTCGACAAAGGTCTGGGCGTTGGCGGCCCAGTCGATGTTCGGGTAGGTGGCCAGGTGGGCGTTGTAGTTGCCCACGGCGCCGTTGATTTTACCCAACAGCTCGACCTGTTCAATCTGCTTGATCTGACGGCGCAGGCGCGCCACGACGTTGGCCATTTCCTTGCCCAC
>NZ_DGMV01000011.1:0-22185 GCF_002388575.1 Marinimicrobium sp. UBA4509 | reverse complement strand
GGACAGGTTGTTGATGTCCTCGCTGGTGCAGGCGAAATGCACGTACTCGAGTACCGCTTCCAGCTCTTTGTTGCCGGCGACTTGCTTCTTCAGGAAGTATTCCACGGCTTTCACGTCGTGGTTGGTGGTCCGCTCAATCTCCTTGATCTGCTCCGCTTCGGCCTCGCTGAAATCGGCCACAATGGCATCCAGCTTCTGATGGGTCTCTTTGCTGAAGGCCGGCACTTCGGCGATGTCGGGGTGTTCGCTCAGGCGCTGCAACCAGCGCACTTCCACCGCGACGCGGCAGTGAATCAGGCCAAATTCGCTGAAAACCGCGCGCAGATCAGCGGTTTTGCTGCCGTAGCGGCCATCAATGGGGGAAACAGCGTTCAGGGGCGTGAGTTGGTCGAAGGTTGCGGATGCCATGGGAGTCTCTTGCTTGGGTTCAAACGGATTGGAAAAGGCGGGCATTGTACCGGAAAATGGGTGATTTTGCGCGTTGTATGGGCCGAGCGCAATGGTGACGGCGGATGCGGGCTTCGCCCTTATCCGCCGTAACCCACCTGGACTCACTTCAACGCAACTCGGCTTTCGCCTCGCGCAACAACCGATCCACCGTCTGGGCCAACTTCTTGCGCTGAAAAATCAACTGCCACCGGCTGCCACCCACCTGCCGCCATAAGGTGGCCGAACGGATGCCCGCCAACAACAGGGCGCGGACCTGATTGGCGATACGGGCCTGTTGCAGATACCCCTGATCCCCGGTCACCTGAATGCGAAAGCGGAAGGTGCTGATGGTTTCCTTGTACAGGTCCCCCAGGTTACCGATCACATTCTCGTGGGTGCTGGAGAACAGCTCAGCCTGTCGGGCCGCCTGTTTAAGGCGAGTGCCCAATACGCCCAGCATGTCCTTGCGCGCACTGAGCTTGCGCTGCAGGTGCAGTACCCCAAGGCTGTAACGCAGGGCGTCTTTGTGTTGCTGGTTGCCGGGCTCCAGGGTGGCCTGGAGGATTTCCAGCCCGGGAATGAGGTGGGCGAGGGTGTTCCCGTACACCGCCCGGGTGTTGGGCGGGTCCATGGCGAACAGGCTCTCGATGGTGCAGCGATAGGCGTCGCTGGGTACGTAGCCGGTTTTGGCCAGTTGTTCCACGAGGCCGGCGGCCTGGAAGAGGCCCGCCAGGGCGATGGTGGCGTTTTCGAGCTTGTCAGTCACGGGGTTAATAGGTCCTCATTGTAAATATGATGGCTGTGGATGCTCAGGGTTGGGTTGCGGCGGATGCGTCTCCGGCTTATCCGCCCTACGCCACCTGCCGCGTGCTATCCGTAGGGCGGAGCCGAGCGCAGCGGTATGACTCCCATCCGCCGTTACCAAAGCGTGAATCACACTGCCCGCTCAATCACCGCGCCGCCGAGACATACATCTCCGTCATACAACACAACGGATTGGCCGGGGGTGATGGCACGCTGGGGCTCATCAAAGTCAATTTTCATACGGTCGCCATCCACGGTGATCTCACACGCCTGGTCGGCCTGCCGGTAGCGGGTCTTGGCCATGCAGCGGAATACCGGTGCGGGCGCTTCGCCGTTGATCCAGTGAATCTGGCTCGCCTCCAGTCCGTTGTTATACAGCAGCGGGTGCTCCCCCTGCACGGCAATCAGCACATTGCGCTCCAGGTCCTTCTGCGCCACAAACCAGGGCGCTTCGCTCGCACCGGCCACGCCGCCAATACCCAGGCCCTGGCGCTGGCCGATGGTGTAGTACATCAGGCCGGCGTGCTCGCCGATGACCTGGCCTTCGGGCGTCTCGATGGTGCCGGGCTGGGCGGGCAGGTATTGCTGCAGAAAGTCCTTGAAACGGCGCTCGCCGATAAAGCAGATGCCGGTGCTGTCTTTCTTCTTGGCGGTGGCCAGGCCGTATTCTTCGGCAATGCGACGCACCTGGGGCTTTTCGATATCCCCCAGCGGAAACAGGCTGCGGGCAAATTCGGCCTCACCGACCGCGTGCAGAAAGTAGCTCTGGTCCTTGTTGGGGTCCAGGCCTTTCAATAAATAGGTGCGCCCGTCCCGGTCCTGACGGCGCACATAGTGACCGGTGGCGATCAGTTCACCGCCGAGCATTTCGGCGTATTCAATAAAGACTTTGAACTTGATTTCCCGATTGCACAGGATATCCGGGTTGGGAGTACGTCCGGCTTTGTATTCGGCCAGGAAGTGCTCAAATACATTGTCCCAGTACTCGGCGGCAAAGTTGGCGGTGTGCAACTTGATGCCCAGCCGGTCGGCCACGCGCTGGGCGTCCGCCAGGTCGTCCTTGGCGGTGCAGTATTCGGTGCCGTCGTCTTCGTCCCAGTTTTTCATAAACAGGCCTTCGACCTGATAGCCCTGCTGCTGCAGGATCAGGGCGGTGACCGAGGAGTCGACGCCGCCGGACATGCCGACGATGACGCGGGGTTTGGTGTCTGCTGTCATGAGAATCCGGTGTTGTTCAATCAGTTGTGCTGCTGACGGTGCAGAAGCTCCAGCGGATAGCGTTTGCCGCTGAGGTACTCGTCGACGGCGTCCAATACCATGGGGCTGCGCCACTGGGCTTTACAGGTCAGAAGCTCATCCCGGGTCAGCCAGCGCGGCTCAATGATGCCGTCATCCAGGGGTTGCTCGGGAATTTCCTTCAGGGCCTCGGCCACAAAGGTGTGCCGCAGGTAGGTCACGCCATTGGCCGGCGCATTGTACAGGCTGATACTCAGCAGGGCGGTGGGTTTCACCAGCCAACGGGTTTCCTCAAGGGTTTCCCGAATCGCCGCCTCGACCAGACTTTCCCCGGGTTCCAGATGGCCGGCCGGTTGGTTGTAGACATCGCGCTCATCGGCGTGTTCATACACAAACAGAAAACGGCCGTCCCGCTCCACCACAGTGGCCACGGTCACGTGGGGTGCCCAGGTCATAAGAATCCTTGTCGTCGGGGAATTTGCAAGCGAAAGGCACAGTTTACCGGATTTGACGCCCGGCGACACGGGGGCGAGTCAGGTTGATAGATGGGGAATCGGCAAGGGTTGGGGCACGAAAGGTCGCGTAGGGCGGAGCCGAGCGCAGCGGTATAACCCGCATCCGCCCTACCGTGCTGTGGCCGTTACCGCAATTCCAACACGCTACAACACCTTCGGCTCCCTGTCGGCCAGATAATGGGGCCGCGGCGCCTGCCCACTAAACGGCTGCTCCAACTCATTCTCCACACTGTTATAGACAAACATCAACAACGCCCGAGGGTCGCCGGAAATGTTGTCCGGTGAGCCGTGCAGAATGTTGCACTCGTGCAGCACCAGGGTGCCGGCTTTGCCATAAAGCCCTTCGATGGTGTGGTCTTTCAAGAGCGTTTCCAGGGACTCCTTGCTGGGTACACCCGCCACCTGCTTTTTCAGAGACTTGCGGTAGTTCTTCTCCTCGGTGGTGCCGGCGCAGGACACATAGTGTTTGTGGGAGCCGGGAATCACATACAGCGGCCCGTTGTACTCGTGGTTATCGGTCAGCATGATCCAGGCGGTGACGGCCCGCATGTGGCGCATGCCATCCTCGACGTGCCAGGTTTCAAAGTCCGAATGCCAGGCGAAGGAGCGGCCCTTGAACGCCGGTTTACGGTTGATGCGGGACTGGGTGAGGTACACGTCGGAGCCCAGAATCTGTTTCACCGGTTCCAGAATGCGCGGGTCCCGAGCGATGCGGGCAATGGTTTCGCTGTAGGCATGGGGCTTGAAAATGGTGCGCAGTTCACCGCTGTCGGGCTCGGTGTACAGCTCTTCTCGGCCCGCCATGGTGGTTTTGAGCGCGTCCGCTTCGGCGCGAATGGTGTCGAGCGTGTCGCCCATCAGGCCGGGCAGGGTGAGAAAGCCTTTCTGTTCGTAGTGCGCCAGCTGCTCGCCGGATAGCCCGTGCGGGCGGTCGCTGTGGCCCGCACCGTAAATGACCGGGTCGGTGCGCGGTATGATCTGTTCGACGTCACCAGTGCGGGAGGGGTAGGGATCGTATCGTTTAAGCAAGGTCATTCCTCCTTAATTCACTGTCATCATTCGCAGGAATCAATCGGTTCACTAAAGAAGAAAGCTTTGGCCAAGCCTGCGCTGGAGAAATAGGGTCTAGGAGTGGAGCGTTCAACCCCGCTTTTTATTTAAAAAACCAATTGCATGTGAAATATTTATAGTGTGCGAAAAGTGAAAAGACGGGTAAAGTCCTTGGGACCTTGCGGTTGGAACCGCTAATATCCAAGTATAAAAACACATCCATTAACAATAATTACGATGACAAAAAGGTGAGAGAGATGATTCGCATGACCCGAGCTCAGCTACTTCGGTGGCTGGTCGTACTGCTTTCCGTGTACCCGCTGTCCGCACTGGCCGACGGCCCATCCCGTTCCGACATTGAAGCGACCATGAAAGACGCCACCCGCTTTATGCGCGAGGAGGTGAGTTTTCGTGGCGGATACCTCTGGTCCTACCTGCCGGACTTCTCCCGGGTCTGGGGGGAGCTGGAGGCCAAGCGCACCATGATCTGGATTCAACCCCCGGGCACCGCCACAGTAGGGCATCTCTACCTCGATGCCCTGGCCGCAACGGGGGACCGCTATTACTACGAGGCGGCACAGGAGGTGGCCAATGCCCTGATCTGGGCACAGCACCCCTCCGGCGGCTGGAACTATGTGGCGGACTACGCCGGGGAGGAATCCCTGAAGCACTGGTACAACACCGTGGGGAAGAACGCCTGGCGGCTGGAGGAGTTCCAGCATTATTACGGCAATGCCACCTTTGATGACGCGGGCACCATGGAGTCGGCGAAGTTTCTCCTGCGCCTGTATATGATTGAGCGGGACCCACGCTATCGCCCGGCTCTGGAACGGGCGATCCAGTTTGTCCTCGACAGCCAATACCCGATCGGTGGCTGGCCCCAGCGCTATCCCCTGCGTTACGAGCACTCCAAAGATGGCCAGCCGGATTACACTTCGTTCCTGACTTTCAATGATGATGTGGCCCAGGAGAACATTGAGTTCCTGCTGCTGTGCTATCAGGCCCTGGGCCGCTCGGACTTGCGCGAGCCGGTGATTCGGGCCATGAACAGCTTCCTGGTTACCCGGATGGGGCCGCCCCAGCCCGGCTGGGCCATGCAATACACGCTGGAGCTGGAGCCTGCCGGGGCACGCACCTATGAGCCCAAGTCCCTGTCGCCGGGTACCACGGCAGCCAATGTCTATCAACTGATCAAGTTTTACCGTCTGACCGGCGATACCAAGTTTCTGGCGCCGATCCCTGCCGCGCTGGATTGGCTTGATCGGGTGCGCCTGCCCGAAAGTGAGCAGCGAGATGGACGCACCCATCCCACCTTTGTGGAAGTCGGGACCGGAAAAGCCCTACACACCCACCGGCGGGGCTCCAACGTGACCAACGGCGAGTACTATGCCGATTACAGCCCGGACGACGCTCTCTCCCATTATCGCTCCACCCGGCATATCGATGTCGAGGCGCTGTGGTCCCTCTATCGGGCGGTAAAAGCCATGCCCCGGGAGGAGGCCACCCGAGGCTCACCGTTGCTGGAGCCCCAAAGCGCCGATTTGCCCCGCTTTTTCACTCTGGGCAATGTCAGCGTGTCCGACCTCAATACCCGGGCTCAGGAGGCGGTGGATACCGGTGACCTGGCCGCCGATGCGGCCCGGGTGCGCGCCACCCTGAACGGCCAGGGCTATTGGCCGACGCCCCTGCGCTTTACCTCCAACCCCTATATCGGGCCGGCCCCAGAGGCGGTTGCGGCGGGCGATTTTGGCAGCCGACACGTGGGGGATCAGTGGGATACCTCACCCTATCGGGCGGAGGAGCCGGTCATGGGAATTTCCACGGGGGCGTTTATCAGGAACATGGGGGTGTTGATTCGCTACCTGGAGGCGCAGAGTGAGTGATGGCGCGGCTCGCGTCGTTTGCGCGTACAGGGAAACTCTGGCAAGGTTGACGACCTTAATGATCTCGGCCCGCGGGCCAGCCGTAGCAGGCGTAGGTCGGGTTAGCGAAGCGTAGCCCGATAGACAAAAGTAAGTCGGGTTAGTGGAGCACAACCCGACGAACCACCGCCTTGTGCCTTTTTGTCGGATTACGCGCTGTGCGCTAATCCGACCTACTGGCGGGCCGGGTAAAAAAAGGTTTGCAATTGGGGCCGGTTTGGGCAAAATTGCGCGCCTTTCGCACATCTTCTCCCTCCGGCTCCCGGGGGGCTTGCCAACGTTAAACAGAGGTAGGTTGCTGCATTGACTGAATCCAACGAATCCCAGGCCTGGTCGGCACGCCATTCATCTGAATTGTATGGCATCGAAGAGTGGGGAGGCGGCTATTTCGGCGTCTCACCCGAGGGTGAAGTGGTGGTACGCTCACCCAGCAACGGCCAGGCGGGAGCGACGGTATCCCTGATGGATATCGCCCACGGATTGCAGCAGCGCGGGCTGGAAATGCCGGTTCTACTGCGGTTGGAAAACCTGGTGGACAGCCGTATCAGCATTCTGAACGAATCTTTTGCCCAGGCGATGGAAACCACCGGCTACCAGGGCTGCTACCGCGGCGCCTTCCCGATCAAGGTGAACCAGCAGAGCCATATCGTGGCGGAAATTGCCCGCTTTGGCGAGCGCTACAACCACGGGCTGGAAGCGGGCAGCAAGGCTGAGCTGATGATCGCCCTGTCCACGCTGCAGAACCGGGAAAGCCTGATCATCTGCAACGGCTATAAAGACGCCGAGTTTATCGACCTTGGCCTGCAGGCCCGCAAGCTGGGCTTCAAGTGCTTTTTCGTGCTGGAAACCCCCGCAGAAGTACCGCTGATCATCGAGCGCAGCCGCGCCCTGGGTGTTGATCCGCTCATCGGTGCGCGCCTCAAACTCTCGACCAAGGTCGAGGGACATTGGAGCGAAGACAGCGGTGATCGCAGCCTGTTTGGTCTCACCGCCATCCAACTGGTGGAGGTGGTGGATAGCCTGCGCGAAGCGGGCCTGTTGCACTGTTTCCAACTGCTGCACTTTCACCTGGGTTCCCAGATTCCCAATATTCGCAGCATTCGGGCCGGCGTGTTCGAGGCCTGCCGTTACTACATTGACCTGGTGGCCGAAGGCGCGCCGCTGGGGTACATGGACCTCGGCGGCGGTCTGGCCATCGACTACGACGGTACCTGCAGTACCAGCGGGCACAGCCGGAACTACTCCGTTCAGGAGTACTGCGTGGACGTGGTGGAAGCGATCCAGCAGGCGCTGGATCCCCACGATATTGAGCACCCGGTGATTGTCACTGAATCCGGACGGGCCACCGTGGCCCACACCTCGGTGTTGCTGTTCAATATTCTGGATGTTGGGCATTTTGATCCGGCGCCGTTGCCAGAGGCCCTGCCGGAAGACAGTCATGCCCAGCTGGCCAACCTGTGGCACGCCATTCGGGTGATTGCGCCCAACAACCTGCAGGAAAGCTACAACGACGTCACCTATTACCGGGACCAGATCCGCGATATGTTCCACCGCGGCGAAATCAGCCTGCGGGAGCGAGCGTTCGGGGAAAATCTGTACCTGGCCGGTCTGCAGAAAATTGCCGCACTGCTGCCGGAGCTCAAGCGCATCCCGGCGGAGCTGGAAACCCTTCCGCAGCAATTGGCCGATATTTACTATGGCAATTTCAGCGTATTCCAGTCGCTCCCGGACTCCTGGGCGATTGAGCAGGTGTTTCCGGTCATGCCGATTCATCGGCTCAACGAAAAGCCCACGCGCCAGGCAATCATTGCCGATTTGACCTGCGACTGTGATGGCAAGCTGGATCGTTTCGCGGGGCCGCACGGCAATACCGAAACCCTGTCCGTGCATCCGGTCAAAGCCAGCGAAGAATATTACCTGGGGGTGTTCCTGGTGGGCGCCTATCAGGAAACCCTGGGCGACCTGCACAATCTGTTTGGTGACACCAACGTGGCGAGCATTCGCATCAACAACGAAGGTGGCATGGAGTTTGTGCACGAGCTGCACGGCGACAGCATCGCCGATGTGTTGAGCTATGTGGAATACGACCCCCAGGCGATGTTCAAGCAGTTTCGCGCCACCGCCGAGCAGGCCGTGCGCGATGGGCGCATTACGGTATCCGACCGACAGGAAATGTTGGCAGCGTTTACCGATAGTTTGCGGGGTTATACGTATTTTGAGCGGTAGCGTAAGGTAGCGCCGGGTGGTGTAGGGTAACGGCGGATGCGGGCTTCGCCCTTATCCGCCCTACGCGGGTTTATACCGCTGCGCTCAGCCGTAGGGCGGATAAGCGAAGCGCATCCGCCGTAACCAAACTAAACGCAACCACCCAACTCACTGTCGCAACCAATTAAAGTCTGGTTTAAAGGAGCCAACACTATGGCAAAAGTACTCATCATTGGCGCCGGTGGCGTCGGCGGCGTGGTTACCCACAAATGCGCCCAGGTCCCCGAAGTGTTTGAAGAGATCGTGCTCGCCAGCCGCACTGAAGCCAAGTGCAAGGCCATTGCCGAGCAGCTTGATCGGCCGATCAAAACCGCCCAGGTGGATGCGGACAATGTCCCTGAATTGGTGGCGCTGCTTGAGCAGGAAAAGCCGGACCTGGTGATCAACGTGGCCCTGCCGTACCAGGATCTGACCATCATGGACGCCTGCCTGGAAGCCGGTGTGCACTACCTGGACACCGCTAACTACGAGCCACCGGGCGAAGCCAAGTTCGAGTACAGCTGGCAGTGGGCCTATCAGGAAAAATTCGTCAAAGCGGGCAAAATGGCGCTGCTGGGCTCGGGGTTCGACCCGGGTGTGACCAACGTCTATACCGCCTATATCAAAAAGCATCATCTGGATGAGATTCACACCCTGGATATCATCGACTGCAATGCGGGCGATCACGGTCACCCCTTTGCCACCAACTTCAACCCGGAAATCAACATCCGGGAAGTGACCGCCAAGGGGCGTTACTGGGAAAATGGTGGCTGGAAGGAAACCGACCCGCTGAGCGAAAAGCGCTCCTTTGATTTCCCTCATGGCATCGGACCGAAAAACTGCTACCTGATGTACCACGAAGAGCTGGAGTCCATCACCAAGCACTTCCCGGAAATCAAGCGGGCCCGCTTCTGGATGACCTTTTCCGACAACTACCTCAAACACCTGGAGGTGCTCGAGAACGTCGGCATGACTTCCATTGAGCCGGTCAACTTCGAGGGCAAGGAAATCATTCCTCTGCAGTTCTTGAAGGCCCTGCTGCCGGACCCGGCCAGCCTCGGCCCACGTACCAAGGGCAAAACCTGCATCGGCTGTCTGGCGCAGGGAATGAAAGATGGCAAGCCCAAGACCGTCTACATCTACAACATCTGTGATCACGAAGCCTGCTACGCGGAAGTGAAGTCCCAGGCCATTTCCTACACCACCGGTGTGCCCGCCATGATCGGCGCCAAGATGATGCTGGAAGGTAAATGGATGAAAGACGGGGTGTGGAACATGGAGCAACTGGATCCGGATCCGTTTATGGAGGATCTGAACCAGTACGGTTTGCCCTGGCAGGTGGAAGAAGTCACCCAGAAAACCGGCATGGAAGACTGATGACGGCGTCGTTCAAAGACTTTGATCCCCAGCGCGTTCCATCCCCCTGTTTCGTGGTGGATGTCGCTGCGGTGGAGGAGAACCTGAAGCTCCTCAATCGTGTGCAACGCGAGAGTGGGGCCAAGGTGCTGGCGGCGCTCAAGGCGTTCTCCTGTTGGCGCCTGGGGGACCTGACCGCCCGCTACCTGTCCGGCACCTGCGCCAGTGGCCTGCACGAAGCGCGCCTGGGGCGGGAATACTACGGCGGTGAGGTGCACACCTACTCGGCGGCGTTCCGGGAGTCGGATCTGAAGGAAATCCTCGAGCTCTCCGATCATGTGGTGTTCAACTCCTTCAGCCAGTGGCGCCGGTTCCGCGATCTCGCCCTGGCCGCCCAGCAGCGTCGCCCGCAGTTGCGTTTTGGTCTGCGGATCAATCCGGAACACTCGGAGGGAGAAGTCCCCTTGTACGATCCCTGTGCCCCGGGTTCCCGCATGGGGGTTCCGGCCAGTCGGTTTGAGTCGGAGCTGCTTGAGGGTATTTCCGGTCTGCACTTTCACACCCTCTGCGAGCAGGATGTGCCGCCGCTGGAACGCACGGTCAAAGCGGTTGAGGAAAAGTTTGGCCCCTGGTTGGAGCAGATGGAGTGGGTGAACTTCGGCGGTGGCCATCATATTACCCAGCCGGGTTATCAGGTGGACGCCCTGATTGAGCTGATCAAGGACTTCAGTCGTCGTCACGATGTGCAGGTCTATCTCGAGCCCGGCGAAGCCGTGGCAATCCACACCGGTGTGTTGGTAGCCGAGGTTCTGGACATCACCTGGAATCAGCTGGACCAGGCCATTCTGGACACCTCGGCAACCTGCCATATGCCGGACACTCTGGAAATGCCCTATCGCGCGGATATCTGGAGTGCCGGAGAGCCCGGCGAGTTGGCCCATACCTATCGGCTGGGCGGCATGACCTGCCTGGCGGGGGATGTGATGGGGGATTACAGCTTCGCCGAGCCGCTCAGGGTAGGGCAGCGATTGCTGTTTGACGATATGTCGCACTACACCATGGTGAAGACCACCACCTTCAATGGCATTCCGTTGCCATCAATCGCCTTGTGGGACTCCCGCACGGATGAGCTGGAAGTGGTGCGTCAGTTCGGCTACGAGGATTTCAAGACCCGCCTGTCCTGATGGGCTCGGCGGGTCTGTGATCCGGCCTGTTACTCGTTGTCGCCATCCATGGTGTCGCGCATTTCATCTGCCGCTTCACGGCTCTTTTCCTTGGTGGTTTCCCAGCCTTCCTGCATGGTGTCACCGGCTTCGTCCGCACCTTCGCGAATTGCGTCTCCCGCCTCGTCAGCCTTCTCCTTGGTTGCTTCCCAGGCGTCGCCGGTCGCTTCCTTGGTTTCGTCCCAGGCTTCGCGGGTTTCCTCGGCCGCTTCTTCCACGGTATTGTCGGCTTCTTCCTGTGAGCAGCCGGTAGCCACTGCGGCCATCAGGGTCAGACTGGTGAGCCAGATAAGCGTTTTCATAGCATCAACTCCTGTGAATGGGTTCTAGTTGGACGTGGTGTTACCCGAAAGCGCGCCATTGCGCTCCCGGACAGTGTGACGACGCTGAACCACAAGCGTTCCGTCGGTTTGTGTGAACTGGCCTGCAAAAGCGGCCATTCGCCCCGAACAGGCTTATTGAGTGTAGTTCCTACGGTGGTGCTTGCAAGCCTTTGCTATCGGTGCCGGCGTTTTTTTTATACAATGTCGGCTGTCGAAAGATCGGTCATTTGAGGTGTTTTCAGGTATGACGATTGAGCAGTTTGAAAGTTGGTCACTGGTCCTGGGAATTGGTGGCCTGATTCTGTTCATGCTGTTTATCGTCTGGGACCTGGCCAAAGAGTCCAAAGCAGGACGGTTCGGTACCTTCATCCTGTTCCTGGCCCTGGCACTCGGGTTGGCCGGTTTTCTGATCAAGACCATTCTGGTTGAAGTCATCAATCCATAATATCGTTCGGGAAGGTCGCGCATGCTGCAACTGTTCGTTCCCACCTCCAAAGTCCAGAAAGACCGTCAGATCATGCGCGACACCGATGCCCGGGTCGCCAAGTACAGCCGTCGCGGGCTGGTGCTCAACTTTATCGTCGCGGTCTCCTGTCTGGTGTTTGGTGACTTTTTCCAGAACTACCAGAACCTGTCGATTGTCCTGATCGTCGGCCTGCTGCTGGTGACCTTGCTGCGCGCTTATTACCTGTTCCGCTTTGACACCCTCTACGCCCGGGCGCCGGCGCGCTGGCGCAATCAGTATTTCTTCGCGTCGTTTCTCGGCGCCGGTTGGTGGGCCTTTATCCTGGTCAGCCTGACCTGGCTGATCGGGATGCGGGATGAAACCCTGATCATGTGGCTCTACTCTGTGGTGTTCTACTCCAGTGTGGCCAACGTGTTCGCACCCTATCGGCGTTTCCTGACCACCTACCTGTTCATTGGCCAGGTGCCCGCGGCCCTGACGGCGGTGTTCTTGTTCAGCGTCGAGGGTTACCTGTACGGCAGTATCATGCTGGTGTTTTACACCATGCTGAGTCACCAGGCCAAAGTGACCTCCAATACTTATTGGGAGCGACTGGAGGCCAACTACGCGCTGCGCGAGCGGGCCAAAGGGCTGGAATTCGAGCAGCGCAGCTCCAAAGCGGCCATCGAGCTGAAGAACGAATTTCTGGTCAACCTGGGGCAGGAGTTTCGCTCCTCGCTCAACGACATTCTGGGCACTCTGGCTCTGGTAGACGATGAGCAGATGTCTGAGCGCCATCGGGAGTTGTTGTTGCTCGCCAGCAAGGCGGCCGAACGACAACTGGATCTGGTGAACAATGTGGTGGACTTCTCCAAGATCACCACCAAATCTCTCGAGCTGGAAAAAGTGCCGTTCAATCTACGCCGCCTGTTGGAAAAGCTGGTTCAGGACTTTGCTCTGGAAGCCCACCAGCAGGGGATTGAGCTGAACTACGTGTTTGACCAGGAACTGCCCCGGCGAGTCGAGGGCGATGCCACCCGTTTGGGGCAGATTTTCGGCACCCTGATGACCTATGCGGTCAAGCATTCGGGTATGGCACAGATCTTCGTGGAGGCAGTGTTTCACCCCGGTGAGAATGAATCCGGTGAGCTGCAGCTGGTGATCAGTGATGCCTCCCGGACCGCACATGATGAGGACACTGACGAGCGCTCCGATCAGAATCTGCGCGGTATCGGTCTGTCCATCTGTAAAGGCCTGGCCGAATGCATGGGCGGCAGTGTCAATCTGGTGGAGAACCGGGAGTCCGGCAAGCGCATTGTCATCAATGTGCAGTTGGACGTGGTGGCCTATCAGGATGTTGGCCAGCAGGAACAGCGCCTGCGCGGCAAGCGAATCCTGCTGGTGGATATTCCGGAAGTGGTGGCGCTGGATCTCGTGGACCAGCTTGCGCGCTGGGGCATGAAATCCACCCGGGTGTATGGTCACACCCAGGCGATCAAGCAGTTGAAAGCCAGCGCACAGAGCGAGCAGCTTGAAGACCTGGTACTGATCTACAACAAGCTCGACAGCTTCGATGGCCTGGTCCTGTCTCGGAGTATTGCCACCGAGCCGGCCCTGAGCGGTCTGGCCCAGATCATTGCGATGAGTCTCCTGCAGCGAGACAGCGACGAAACCAAGAACCACTTGCACGAGTATCCGCAGGTGAGTTGTATCGAAAAACCCATCATGCACCGCAAGCTGTACGAAACGCTGGTACACCGGCTGCTGAGCCACGATACCTCCGAGGCGCTGTTGGCCGAAGAGGAAGACGATGGCATCAATCCGGTGGCGGGGCGCCGCGTCCTGTTGGTGGAAGACCAGCGGGTCAGTCAGATGGTGGTATCCGGCATGCTCAAAAAATTGGGTTGCCAGGTCCATGTGGCGAGCAATGGCAAAGAGGCCTTGTCGGCCATCGGCAAAGAAAAGTTTGATCTGGTATTGATGGACTGCGACATGCCGGAGCTGGACGGGATAGCGGCCACCGAGCGTATCCGGGAGGCGGAGGCGGATGACGGTGGCCGACACCTGCCGATCGTTGCCATGACTTCATTCACCGCCGACGAAGACCAGGACCGCTGCCGCGCGGCGGGTATGGATGATCACATCAGCAAGCCTCTGCGCTATGAAGCGCTTCAGAGTCACCTGGAACAGTGGCTGGGGAAGGGGAGGTAAACCTCCCCGGTATCGCGGTCAGTCCGGTAACGAAGGCGACTCGGGCGGCGTGTCCGTCTCAGGCACCGGCACCTCTTTCGAAGACTGGTCCGCCGGTACCAGGCTCAGCAACACTGAGCCACTCTCTGGTGTTTCCTCCCGTCCCGCCACAAAGGGGCGCAAGTCCCCATCTTCACTGATGCTGAACAGCAGCAAAGTACCGCGGGTTTTACTCTTCTTGAAGGCCTCGAAGGTGAAATCTTCGGTCAGCCGGGTAACCCGAACTTCAGCGCCCTCGCCAATCAGGCTGGCGAGCTTGGCGTAAGTGGCGCGCTCGGTGAACAGGGTAGCGCCTTTGAGGTCGTCGGCCACGTGATGCTTCTCCGCCTTGTGATTTTCAGACGTGTGGCGAATGGTGTAGACGTTCTCGCGCCCGAACTCGTTGCGAAAATGCATGCAGGCAATCACGTTCAGTTCACGCAGTGGTGACAGGGCCAGCAACTGCCCAATGCCGGTCAGCTCCAGACGCTGGCTGGCGTATTCCGAGGTGGGGTTGCCGTAAAAGGTGCGCAGCCCCGCCATGCGGGCGGTGCGGATATTTTCCCAGTTGGAATCGCACACCATGACTGGCAACTTCTGCTCCATCAATGCTTTGCCGATGGTTCGCGCCACGGCGTTGGCGCCGAGAATCAGCACGCCCCGCGGCTCCGGTTCCACCGCCTTGAGGGCGCGGGCCAGAGGGCGGGCGGTGGCACTCTGGAAGACCACGGTGCCGAGAATGATGGCGAAGGTCAAAGGCAGCAGCCAGTGCGCATCCGGGTGTCCCTGCTCCTCCAGGCGCAGGGCAAACAGGGCGGACACTGCAGCCGCCACAATACCCCGCGGGGCGATCCAGCTGAGCACAATGCGCTCGCGCCAGTTGACCGGTGAGCCCAGGGTGGCGAAAGCCACCGACAGTGGCCGTGCAACAAATTGAATGACCAGCAACAGGAGCAGTGGCGCCAGGGTAAAAATACCAATGAGCTGTTCCTGGGGCAGGCGGGCGGCCAGGATGATGAACAGCCCGGAAATGAACAGAATGGTCAGGTTCTCCTTGAAGTTGAGGATGTTGTGAATGCGCACATCCTTCTGGTTTCCGAGCCACATGCCCATCACCGTGACCCCCAGCAAACCCGACTCGTGTGCCAGGTGATTGCAGAAGGTAAACACCATGAATACCAGGCTGAGCGTGGCAAGGTTGTGCAGATACTCCGGCAGCCACTGACGGGCCAGAATTTTACCCAACAGATAACCGGCCGCCAGCCCGATTACCATGCCGACCACAATGATTTCCAGAAACAGCAGTACGCTGTGGCCAAAAGCGGCCGCCTGGCTCTGAGTGGCGATAAACTCGTACATCACAACCACCAGCAGGGCACCCACCGGGTCGATTACAATCCCTTCCCAACGCAGAATATTGGCCACCCGCTCGGAGGGCCGGACGCTGCGCAGTAGCGGCGTGATGACCGTGGGGCCGGTCACCACCATCAGCGCCCCGAAGAGAATGCTGAGGTCCCAACCAATGCCGAACAGATAGTGGGTGGTAACCGCGACGACGGCCCATGTGATGGGGGCGGCCACGGTGATCATACGGCGCACCACCGTGCTCAGACTGCCGAGTTCGCGGAAGTTGAGGGTCAGGCTGCCCTCAAACAGAATCACCGCGACCGCGAGTGACACCAAGGGGAACAACAGGTCACCAAAGAGCGCGTCCGGGTCCAGCCAGCCGCCGATCGGGCCCAGAATCAGGCCGGTGACCAGCAGAAACAGAATCGCCGGCAATCGGGCCTGCCAGGCCGCCCACTGGCAAAATAAAGCGACGATCCCGATCAGGGCAATCGCGAGTCCGGCGTTTTCCATAGTGACTATCCTTTTGTATTTTTGCCTTTTAAATCGGGCCTTCAGTGCTTTGGGCGTGGTCGTCCGCGATCAGGGTTTGCAGTTGTTCTTCGGTCAGTGAGGAAAGCCGAGCCCGCAAGCGGGCCTCAATATCGGGCAGGCTGGCCTGCACCACTTCCTCAATCAGAGCCGCGCGGGATAGGGGGCGGTCGGTAGGGGGCTCGGTCCGGGGTTGAGCCGGCGGGTTGGCCGTGAGCTCCTCCACCAGCGGCGGCGGCCGGTTGCCGTGCAGGCGGGCCCGGATATGTTCGGGCAAGAAAGGGTTTTCGCCCGTGGCCCGGGTAATGCTGGCCGGGCGGGGTTTGGCCGAGTGCGTGCTGGGTGAATTGGAAGCCTGAAACAACGACGGCTGCCGGGGGCTATCCGCCGGTAGCGGCTCGATGGCCTCGATCACCTCGCTGAGTATGGGAATATCATCTTCGTCTTGCAGTAGCCCCTTGATGGATTCCAGCTCATCCAGGAGCGTATCTTTGGTATCGCCTTTGCGCTCGGCCATGGCTGTACGCTCGATTACAGTTGTTGGTGGCGAACAGGATAACCCCGGGACTTGTAAAAACTGAAGTGCTCCCGGGTGGTTTTGAGTACCTCCGGCGCCTGAATCACCACTTCGGCCAGTCGTTCAAACTGTTCAAAGTGGGAGGGCACGGCGGTACGCAGGTTGATCAGCACATCGCGATGGTCGCCGCATTGCTCGGAGTCGGTGATTTCCACGGCCGCTGCTGGCGCGTCGGTATCCCCGAGGCGCCGATGGGGCAGAAAGCTGTCCTCCGGTTGCGCCCACAGGTGCTCGTCCAGCGCTTGCGCCTGTTCCGCGTTGTCGACGGCAATCAGCACCCGGTGCCCGAGGCGCGCGGCCTTGTCGGCCAGGCGACCGACAAAATGCCACCGCGCCTCGGGCGCATCCGACGGCAGAATGTAGAAATCGATCCGGTTCATGAGGCCTGACTGAGCAGGTAGTGCATCAACAGCGGTACCGGGCGACCGGTCGCGCCTTTGGCCGCACCGGAGCGCCAGGCGGTACCGGCGATGTCCAGGTGCGCCCAGGCATACTTGCCGGTGAAACGGGACAGAAAACAGGCGGCGGTGACACTGCCCGCCTCGCGGCCACCGATATTGGCCATATCGGCAAAATTGCTGTCCAACTGCTTCTGGTACTCATCCCACAGGGGCAAACGCCAGGCGCGATCGCCGGCCGTTTCACCGGCCGAGAGCAGGGCCTCCGCCAGTTCGTCCCGGTTGCTGTACAGGCCGGTGGCGTGGTTACCCAGCGCGATGACGCAAGCGCCGGTAAGCGTAGCGATGTCCACCACGGCTTTGGGCTTGAAGCGCTCCACGTAAGTGAGTGCGTCGCACAGCACCAGACGGCCTTCGGCGTCGGTGTTCAGCACTTCAATGGTCTGACCCGACATGGAAGTGACAATATCCCCGGGCTTGGTGGCGCCACCGCTGGGCATATTTTCGGCGGCGGCCACCACCGCTACCACGTTGAGTTTGGGTTGTAGCTCGATCAGCGTCTGCATGCAGCCGAACACGCTGGCCGCGCCACACATGTCGAATTTCATCTCGTCCATACCGGCGCCGGGCTTCAGGCTGATACCGCCGGTATCGAAAGTGATGCCTTTACCCACCAGCGCCACCGGCGCTTCGGTTTTGGCGGCGCCCTTGTATTCCATGACAATCAGCTTGGCCGGTTCGTCGCTGCCAGCGGAGACGGACAGGAGCGAACCCATGCCCAGCTCTTTCATCTGTTTTTCATCGAGCACTTTCACACTCAGCTTTTTCTGGTTGCGCGCCAGCTTGCGCGCCTCGGTGGCGAGGTAACTGGGAGTGCAGATGTTACCGGGCAGGTCACCCAGCTCGCGGGTGAAGTTGGTGCCCTTGGCCAGGGCGACGCCTTCGCTCAGGCCGGCATTGATTTCCGCCGCCTGGGATTTTTTGGCGCAGCCGAGTGTCACTTTGGTGGGTGCGAAGGGCGAGGCCTCACCTTTCTGGCTTTTGCAGCGGGTAAACCGGTACTGGCTCAGCCCCAGCGTGTAGGTCACCTGACGGGCCGTCCAGCGCAGATCCCGGTCCTCGACGGTCACGCCGTTGAGGCACAGGGTGAGGGATTTTGCCGGCGTGGTTTTCAGTGCCTCCACCGCTTTTCCCAGGGCGCGCTGGAAACTGGCGGCCTTGGGGGCTGCACTGCCCAGGCCGAGCACCAGAACGCGTTTGGCCGTCGTTCCCTCCGGTGTGGGCAGCAGGAGCGTTTCGCCCTCCTTGCCCTTGAAGCCGTCGCGCTTGCACAATGCGGCCAACTGCCCGGCCTGCTTCTCCAGCGCCTCTGCGGCGGGAGACCACTGCTGATTTTCGAAAGCGGTCACAATCAGGCAGTCACTGCGGTCGGTAAGGGCGTTGACGACTTTGGCCGTGGTTTGCATGGCGGTACTCCATTGCGTTAGGGGTCGAGACAAATGCGGTCGAGTAGGGGATAATGCCTCCCCTCGGAATCGGCCGCAGGCTGATGTCTCAAGTTTACGCGATCCGCGACGCAGGGCAAATTGTGTCGGGCGGGTTGCCGGTCTTTTTTTCGCGGTCGCTCATGGCGAGAGTGACCGCTTGAGCGACAGACGGGATGCGTGTGTGATTATTTTTCGCTATCTCAATCGTGAGATTCTGGTGACCACTCTGGCGGTCAGCAGCGTACTGCTGCTGATTTTCATGAGTGGCCGCTTTGTCAAATACCTGGCCGATGCGGCCGCCGGTGAGCTGGCGGTGGATGTGCTGTTCTCCATCATGGGTTACCGCCTGCCAGGCTTTCTCGAGCTGATCATTCCGCTGGGCTTTTTTATCGCCATCCTGCTGGCCTACGGTCGGCTCTATACCGACAGTGAGATGGTCGTACTGTCGGCCTGTGGTATCAGTCAGGCGCAGTTGGTCGTCATTACCCTGATACCCGCCTTCATGCTTTCTGTGGTGGTGGGTTTTCTCAGCCTCTGGGTCAGCCCAACTGGCGCCCGCGCCACCGAAACCATTCTGGCCGAGCAGCGAACCCGCAGCGAGTTCGACACCATCCAGCCCGGGCGCTTTCAGGCGCTGGGCGACTCCAACTCCATGGCCTACATTACCGAAGTCAGCGATGATCGCACCCGATTGCAGACGCTGTTTGTGGCTCAGGGCGGCCGGGAAGCAGGAGCTGAGCGCCATTCAGTTCTGGTGGCCGATTATGCAGAGCAGGCCATGCATCCGGAGTATGAGCAGCGTTACTTGTACTTGCATAACGGTCGCCGCTATGAAGGGCAGCCCGGTGCAGCGGACTACGAGGTGACCGAGTTCGAGACTTTCGCCCAGCACATGAAGCCACCGAACATCGAAGCGAGCATGCGCGGTCAATCCGACACCTGGAGCACGGCGGAGCTGATCGGGGCAGAGGACCTGGAGCGACGCACCACCCTGCAGTGGCGGCTGTCACTGCCGGTGCTGGTATTGGTGGTGGCCCTGATGGCGGTGCCGTTCAGCCGCACCGATCCGCGTCGCGGTCGCTACGCCAAAATGTTGCCAGCCATTGTGCTGTACATGTTGTACCTCGGGACGCTGAGCGGTTTGCGTGGCGCGTTGGAATCCGGCAGCTTCCCCTTGATGCCCGGTTTCTGGCTGGTGCATGGGGTGTTTCTGGCCATTGCGTTACTGATGCTGAGCTGGCAGAACCTCAAGCTGGGGCGTCAGAAGCGGCGGTCAAGGAGGGCAGCACATGCGTAAGATCAGTCGCTATATCGCCCGGACCGTATTCGCAGCCATTGCCCTGGTGTTGCTGGTGGTCCTGTCACTGGACCTGATCGGTGGGTTTATCGACGAAGTGGCCGACCTGCGCGCCGACTATGATGTGTCCGAAGCGCTGATCTATATCGCACTGACCATGCCCGGGCGCATCTATGAATACATTCCCTATGCCAGCCTGATCGGCTGTCTGGCCGGCCTTGGTCTGTTGGCAAGCTCCAGTGAGCTGGTGGTGATGCGGGCTGCCGGTGTGTCGGTGGTCCGGATTACATGGCTGGTGCTCAAGCCGGTGTTTGTGTTTATCGCCATCGGGTTGGTGTTGGGTGAGTACGTCACGCCTTACACGGATCAGGTGGCGGAAAGCCGGCGCGCGGTCGCGTTGGGCGGGCAGCGGGCCCTGAATACCGAGCGCGGTCTCTGGCATCGTGAAGGCAACGAGTTTCTGTATTTCAACGCGGTACAACCGAATGGAATACTGCACGGTATCACCCGTTACCGGTTCAATGACGAGCGGCAACTCGAACAGGCCAGCTACGCCGAGCAGGCCACGTTTCAGCAGGGGTATTGGCAGGAAGAGGGCGTGTCGGTCACCCACTTTGAAGACGAGGGTACCCGGGTGGATGCCTACGCGCTGCGGCGCTGGAAGACGGACCTGACCCCGGAAATATTGAACATCATCGCTCTGCCTCCGGAAGGCCTCTCGATCCGCAATCTGGTTTATTACGTGGATTATCTGGCAGAGCAGAAACTTGAAAACAGCGAATACCGTCTGGCCTTCTGGGAAAAAGCCCTGCAACCGCTGGCGACCATCAGCCTGGTGTTGGTGGCGATTTCGTTCATCTTTGGTCCGCTGCGGGAAGTGACCATGGGTCAGCGTATTTTTACCGGGGTGGTATTCGGCATTGCCTTCCAATTGACCCAGAGCCTGCTCGGGCCTTCCAGCCTGGTGTTCGGCTTCCCGCCGGTGCTGGCGGTGTTGATTCCCATCGCCGCCTGCGCCGCCTTCGGCCTGTTCCTCCTAAGCCGCACCCGCTAACGCTCTCATTGCCGGGGGGAACGCTCCCATTACCCCGAGGTAGGGTGGATCGGTCCGACGCCTCGGAGGCCGCAGGCCGTCATCCACCATTAACCAAGCGGCAATCCGGCACGACTACGCCTTGGGCTCCTTCGGCATCAACCAAACACGAGTACCACTAAGGCGCCCGTGCAGGGTGTGGCCTTTCGGATCGACCCACAACCAGAAATAACCCAGCCCCGCAAGAAACAGCGACAAAGGCGCTAGCAGTCCTCGCATCAGCCGTTGCCGGGGCGCCGGCAACTGGCCGGAAGCCGCGTCGGTCAATTTCAATCGCCAGGCCCGCATCCCCAGAGTCTGTCCTGAACGGCCCCAGAAATAATAGAAAAAGCCCACCCATACCGCAATCAGTCCGATGAACACGGGAAATCGCCAATAACCCCACTCAATGGCTTCGCGCTCGGTCGGCGCGCCCTGAATCAGTACGTTAAGCAGCGTCACCAGCGCACCGTAGGCCAGCCCCACGGCAATCAACAGCAGGCTGTCATACACCATGGCGGCAAAACGGCGAAGCAGTCCGGCGGGGCGCGGTGTGTTTTGGGAATCGGTCACGATGATAGGGTCCGGCGGTCGATGAATGTCAGGTGATTGGAGTTACAGTCGGTAGTGAATCAGCCATTCACCGGCGCGCTCCGCCGGTTGTCCGATGGAGATGGTGCCCGAACCGAACAACGGAAACTCTTCCCGTCGCAGGTACATTTCCGGCTGATCCGGGCCCGAGACGTAGGTGCCGTTGGTGCTGTGATCCACCAGCACGAACTTGCCGCGCCGGAAAATCACATGGCAGTGATCCCGCGAGGCCAGCCCGGACTGAATGTGCAGGTGAGCCTTGATCGGGTCTCGGCCGATAATATAGGGCGTCTGCTCGGGGTGAATGGTCAGTTCTTCATTACCGAGTGTCAGGTGTAGCTGGTAGCGGCTCATTTTTCCGGCGATCTCTTCGATCGACATCACCGTGGTGGCGCTGTGGCTCTGGGTCGGGGTTTCCCACTGCAGGCGGTAAATCAGGCTGTGCCGGGTTTCGCCCTTGACCGCCACGCGGTCAAACTCCTGGCAGTGCTCCCGGGTAACCCCCTGAAGCTCATCCACCAGAGTTTGGGTGAGCACAATCTGGTTGGCCCGGGCCACCTTGGCGACAAAAGCCGCGTCGTTGACCGCCTCCCCAAACACATCATTGTCATCCAGCAGGGCCGGGCCGAAGGCAATACCGATACGTAGCGCGACCCCGGCATGGCGGGCTTCCCGCTGCATGGCAACGGCAGCGTCGCAGGCGGCCTGAGCGGTATCGAAGCGGGCCATGACCTCGTCCCCGAGGGTTTTGACCACATGCCCCTGATAGCTCTCGGTCACGTGAGTCATGATGTCGATGGCACCGTCTACTGAGCGCTTCGCTAACAGGTTGCCAAGACGCTTATACAGGGCTGAACTGCCCGAAACGTCGGCAAACATGATGGCTAGTGTCCGATTGATGGCGGTCATGAGACGGTAGGCTGCTCCAGAACGACTCTTAAAGGTGAATGATAACGCCTGGCGCCCCGAAAACACAGGTACCCAGCAAAATCCCTACCCATCCACCGGATCCAACCTCACCAACCCCTCATCATGCAACCCCACCAAAAGCGGCTCGCCTTCCTCGTTCACTCGAAACCGCCCATACCGGGCAGCCTCATAACGCTCGG